>CAYNQW010000097.1:0-7045 GCA_964399415.1 uncultured Hyphomicrobiales bacterium | reverse complement strand
CTTAGCCGATCACATAAAACCCGTTTGACCGCAGCAGGCTTTAGCCCGTTGCGGTCAAACGGCTCTCCTTATCCTTGCTTGATCGCGGTCACGAAAAAATGTTTTGCTTTTTCGGCTTATGTATAAAAACTTGAGCGGTGGGATGAGAAAGAACAAGATAAATATGACCAAAAAAATTCAAACGCTTAGCAAAAGCATCACCGATGAAAATGGGGATGTGGGAACATTGCCGAATGAGTTTTTTGACAAGGCTGTTCGTGGTGAGCCTCAACCCAATGACAAAATTGTGCCTAGGCGGAAACGATCCATTTCTCTTTCTCAGGTCACGGCAAAACCAATGGCCAAGAGCGTGCCAAAAGCCAAATTGAAAAACTTAGCCTCATCCTAACAGAGGGGCTTTTCATTCGTACGGTTAAGCGGCTTCATCCTCTTGTTGCTGTTGGGCAAGCAAAATCACCACCCCAGCAAAGATGATCAAGGCAATGCCCAAAGCGCTGATCAACCCCGGCACTATCCCCCAGAACAACCAGCCAAAAAGTCCCGCGGATATCACATAGGCGTATTCGTAAATCGCGGCGTAACTGGTTTGGGTCAATTGATAAGCGCGGGTCATCAAGGACAACGCAATGGATGCGCCCGCGGCAATAGCCACCATCCACATCCAAAACACCCCATCCACCGATTGCCAACCGCTGAATAAAAATGGCGCTTCTGCCAACAAGGTTTGCGAGACGGGAAACGCCGTCAAGACCGATGTCGCCATCGCCCCACAAAGCGCGATGCTGACCAGAAAACTCATCAGAATGGCAAGTGAACTTTCATCTTGCAAATAACGATAGGTGATCAAAGACCCCATGGCGTAACAGGCGCCAGCCAAAACCGGCAATAAATGGAAAACCGTAAAGCCATCTCCACCAGGTTGCAGCACCAGCATAACGCCGCTCGTGCCGATCATGACGGCTAGTATCCGTCGCCAGCCAATCCGTTCGCGGAAAAACACCGCCGAGAAAATCAGCACAAAAATCGGTGACGTGAACAGCCCAGCCCCTGCTTCGGCAATCGGCATCATTGGCAACACCCCAAAATAAAGGAGCATTGACGTCACGATAAAAACCGTCCGCGCCAAAACCGGCTTCCAGTAACGGGGTATCACCGGCATTCCAAAGACGCGGCCAAGGATTGTCACCATCACCACCGCGATCAACGACCGGCTGAAATGAAATTGGCCAACCCCCACTTGGTCCGAAACCAGCAAGGTAAGATTGTCGGAAAATCCAAAAACAGAAATGCCTGAAACCAGCAGGATCGCGCCTCGTGTTGCTGGCGGAATGCTAGATAACCACGTTAGCATAGCCGATCCTATTCCCACATCAAATCATCAGCATGTCATTGCAATAACAATTGCACGATTACTATTTCTTGACTACCGTTTTTATAACAAGACCAATTGTTTCTGGTTTGCCTTCAGGGAGGTGCCGATGCCGGAACACGCAACGACGCGCGCGATTGCGCCGCAAATATCCAAAGACCTCGGCGATCAATTCTTTGCTGAAGGTTATTTGTGTCCTGTCGATATCTTTTCACCCGAAGAAGCCCAAGCCTATCGTGCTGAACTCGAAGCCTTAGAACAGCGCTTAAGCGGGATCAAAACCGGCAATAAAAATCAGTTAAATTACCCTCATTTGTTGTTTCGTTTCGCCAATGCGATTTGCCATAACGCCCAATTGCTCGATGTTGTGGAATCCATCCTTGGCCCTGATATTTTGGTTTGGGGATCAACTTTTTTCATCAAAGAGCCTAAAACCGACAGTTTTGTCAGTTGGCATCAAGACATGAAATATTGGGGGCTGAGCGATACCGATGGTCAAGTGAGCGCTTGGATTGCTCTTAACAACGTCAACCAAGCCAATGGCTGTATGCAGTTTCTGCCGAAAACGCATCTCGGCGATATGGTCAATCACAAAGATACTTTTTCCGATGATAACTTTCTCACCCGTGGCCAAGAAGCCGATATAACCTTTAATGACGATGAGATCGTGCATATCGAATTAACCGCCGGGCAAGCGTCGTTTCACCATGGAAAATTGCTCCACGCCTCGCCGCCCAATCAATCGGATGACCGCCGCATTGGTTATGCTATTCAATTTATCGCCCCTCATGTTCAGCAACATGTCGCCAGCAAAGATTTTGCCATGTTGGTGCGCGGCGAAGATCGCTATGGCCATTTTGAATTGTTGGACCCGCCCGACGACGATTTATCGGCATCGGCGATTGCCGCCCATCATCGGGTGCTGACCGTGCAAAACGAAGCCATGTATGAAGGCACGGACAAACCTTCTCTCTAAGCAAACGTAATTCCATTGAGGCCTTTGATGTTTAACCCTGCCGTTACCGCTTTGACCGCACCGCCTGTCGCCATTGTTCAACAATGGGTTGAGGGCTATGGCGGCGCCCATGGCGGTTTGATTGACCTGTCGCAAGCCGTGCCGGGGTATCCGCCTCATCCTGATATGATCGCCGCGCTGGTGGCAAGCGCGTCTCATAAGGGCAGTCTTGGCTATGGCGATATTGAGGGCGAACCTCTGCTGCGCCAAGCCTATGCCGAGGAAATGGCGCGGTGTTATGGCGAGGCGGTTTCCGCGGATCAAATTGTCATCACCGCCGGCTGCAACCAAGCCTTTATCACCAGCGCCCTGACCATTGCGGGTTCTGGGGATCATGTGCTGATGACCGAGCCTTGTTATTTCAACCATGAATCCACGCTGTCGATGCTGGGCATATCCACCGGCTATGTCCCTTGCCGCGCTGAAGATGGTTTCATTCCGCAATTGGCGGCGATTGAAGCGGCGATCACCCCTCGCACCAAAGCCTTAGCGCTGGTCAGCCCCAATAACCCCACTGGCGCGGTTTATCCGGCTGATCATTTGTCGGATATTTTAAGCCTATGTCAGGCGGCAGGGCTTTGGCTGATTGTCGATGAGACCTATCGTGATTTTCAAGACCCCGCCGAAAGTCGCCATGCGCTGTTGTCGCATCCCGGGCGAGATCATTTGATCCTGCTCTATAGTTTTTCCAAAGCTTATTGCATTCCCGGGCATCGCTTAGGGGCTATCTGCGCCAGCCCTGAAGCGGTGAGCCAAATGGCCAAAATCATGGACAATATCCAGATATGCGCTCCTCGGGTTGGCCAGCAAGCGCTGGCGCAAATGATCGCGCCGCTTACCTCATGGCGTCAGGATAATCAGCGCAAGATGGCGGCGCGCGCCGAGGCTTTTCGCCAATCTTTTTCAAGCCTTGATGGGTTTCATATCGCCGCCATGGGCGCTTATTTTGGCTATGTTCAGCATCCGTTTTCAGCGACCAGCCTTGACGTCGCCGAAACCATCGCCAAGACTGTTGGCGTGCTGACCATCCCCGGGGATTTCTTTGGTCAGCACCAACATCAATATCTGCGCTTTGCTTTCGCCAATGCCGAGATTGAAGCGATCAACGCCCTGCCGGAGCGGCTCAACGCCTTATGACGCGGTGCGGGCGTGTTTCTTCCGCTCATGCGCCAAGAGATAAATTTTCCGCAGCCGCAAGGAAAGCGGCGTCACTTCCAGATATTCATCGTCATTGATATAGGCCATCATGTCTTCAAGCGACATGCGCCGAGGCGGGGTTAGCGTCACCGCTTCATCGCTACCGGAAGCGCGGACATTGGTGAGTTTCTTGCCTTTTAAGACATTAACTTCAAGATCATTGTCGCGGCTATGTTCACCGATAATCATGCCTTGATAAACCGGCTGTTGCGGATCAATGAACATCATGCCGCGATCTTGCAAGTTAAACAACGCGTAAGCCACCGCTTCGCCCTGATCATTAGAGATCAACGCGCCATTTCGGCGGCCTTGAATATCACCGCGCCACGGGGCGTAATCATGGAACAAGCGATTGAGCACGCCTGTGCCGCGCGTTTCGGTCAAAAACCGCGATTGATACCCAATCAATCCCCGCGATGGTGCGTGGAAGGTCAGCCGCGTTTTGCCGGCTCCGGCTTGGCGCATATCAATCATTTCAGCCTTGCGGCGATTCATGCTGTCGATCACCGTCGAAGAAAACTCATCATCCACGTCAATGATCACTTCTTCGATCGGCTCAAGTTTTTGGCCATTTTCATGGCGCAACAACACTTGCGGCCGCGACACCGTCATCTCAAATCCTTCGCGGCGCATGGTTTCAATTAGCACCCCGAGTTGCAATTCCCCGCGGCCACCGATTTCAAACGCATCCTTGCCCGCGCTTTCTTTGAACGTGATGGCGACATTGGTTTCCGCTTCGGCAAGCAGACGTTCGCGGATCATGGTGGAGGTCACTTTCTTGCCCTCACGTCCAGCCAAGGGGCTGTCATTGACCATAATCGTGACCGACATGGTTGGCGGGTCGATGGGGGTCGAGGCCACGGGCGCCGTCAGGCTTGGCGCGCCAATCGTATCCGCAACCGACGCTTTCGCCAGCCCCGCGATGCAGATGATATCCCCGGCATAAGCCGTGTCCACCGGCACACGCTGGGTGCCTTCAAAACGGAGCAATTTGGTGAGACGCCCTTGTTCCACCACCTTGCCATCAAGATTGATGGCTTTGACGCTATCATTGACTTTAGCGATGCCTTGGATAATCCGCCCGGTCAAGCAACGCCCCAGAAAAGGGTCTTTATCCAACAGCGTCGCCAGCATGGCAAACGGCTGGTTTTCCGGCAGGTTTGGCGGCGACACATGATCGAGGATGACGCTGATCAACGGCGAAAGATTCTCGCGCGGCTCCGACAGATCACGGACGCACCACCCATCACGGCCTGAAGCATAGAGAATAGGGAAATCCAATTGCTGATCATTGGCATCAAGGGCGACGAAGAGATCAAAGACTTCATCCACCACGGCTTCCGGGCGCGCGTCACTGCGGTCAATTTTATTGATGATGACGATGGGCTTCAGCCCCTGCGCCAAGGCTTTGCCTAAGACAAATTTGGTCTGCGGCATTGGTCCTTCGGCGGCATCGGTGAGCAAAATAACGCCATCAGCCATATGCAGGACGCGCTCCACCTCACCGCCGAAATCGGCGTGGCCTGGCGTGTCGATAATATTGATGCGAACATCCTGACCCGAAGCATCCTTGCAGGCGATGGATGTGGGCTTAGCCAAAATCGTGATCCCCCGCTCTTTTTCCAGATCACCGCTATCCATCAGCCGTTCCGAGACTTGCTGGTTGTCGCGGAACATGCCCGATTGTTTCATGATGCTGTCGATCAGCGTGGTTTTGCCATGGTCAACATGGGCAATGATGGCGATATTGCGAAGGTTCGGTGCCATTGAATGATCCTGAAGATTGGGAATATGGGCGATGCATACGCGCTTATGCTGAAAAAGGCCAGCAAAATCTCTGATTTCATCTGCCCTTTCGCGGCAAGGATGGTATGATCAATCGCAACGAATCCTGCCCGCATCCACCGCCAGAAGGATCTGCCCATGTTTGATGATGCCATTGGCCGCCGCGAAGACGCCGAAGATATGATTGATGCCACCCGCCTCGCGCAAGCCGCCGCCATGCTGGGGCTCGGGGAAGACGGAGAAGCCGCCGCTCGCGCTCAAGGCGCTGGATTGCCGCCGTTGTTTCATCTGTTCTTTGCCAATAACCCGTCTGATGCCGCGCGCATTGATCAAGATGGCCATGAAATACTGGGGCGGTTTATCCCCGATGTCAGCAAGGCGGGGAATTTTCACCGCCGGATGTGGGCGGCGGGCGATATGCGCTTTGACGGGCAGATGAAATCAGGCGAGCGGGTGAAACGCCAATCCATCATCCGCCAGATCGAAGCCAAAGAAGGCAAGACTGGTCCGCTGATTTTTGTCACGGTGGATCGGCTGATGGAAAGCGCATCGGGGCAAGTTCAGGAAAAACGCACCATCGTTTACCGCGAAGCCGCCTCCACCCCGGCGCCAGACAGCATCCCCCTAGCCGGTGATGATACGCTGACCGAACGCGAGGCTTGGTTGCCGGAGCCGGTGCAACTTTTTCGGTTTTCGGCGCTGACATGGAATGGCCACCGCATCCATTATGATTTGCAGCATTGCCGCGAGACCGAGCATTACCCTGACCTGATCACCCATGGGCCGTTCACGGCGATGATGCTGGCCAATCTGACGCCGCAAGGGGTGGCGTTTATCCCCGCGATGCGTGGTGAGGGCGGGGCGATCAAGCGGTTCAAATTCCGCGGCACGCAAGCGCTATTCGCCAACCGGCGGGTGAGCCTATGCCTGAATGACGATGGCACCAAAGCCGAAGCCCGCAATCACCACGGCCAACAAGCCATGACCGCAATCCGGGAAGGCTGAGGGGTTCAGACGGCTCAAACACGGTTGGGTCATGTTTGCGCTATTTTCTTTAATAGTTTTATGAAGGCTGATTATTCAGGAATTTGATTCGAAACAATATCTTTAATTTTTTCAAAGTCTATTTCCCCATTACTACTCACCGGCAAATAAACTTGAAGTTCCTCTAAATTAACTGTTCTTGCATAATCATATCGCCATGAATTGCGGTCAAATATTTCTTGGCACAGATAAATCATAATTTCATTGTCATTAGGTAATATCGATTTAGGTTTTAGCAAGTGAACAGTATTAATCGCTGAAAAGTCATAAGGATGCCAAAACGCCTGACTTGGTTTTGTATTATGCGTTTTTGAAACACTAATTAAATGGGATAAAATCTTTTCACTTGGAATATCTTTCCATTCAGAAATCCCATTATTTGTTGCTGATGCAGTAACAACAGGTATCCTTCCAGATTTGTAAGACTTTTTTGCTTCCAAAGGAGGTTTAACTACATCTTCAATAAGATCCATAAGTGCAAAAACTTTTAATGTTGAAACAGTTTTTTGAGAAGGTGTTTTTTGCATATTGGCTTTATAAACAGCCATTTTATGTTCTAGGTATTTATCCAAAACTTTTGGATATTCTTTTGGGCTAGCATTTTTTATGAAGATTTCAGGACAAAAGGAGAAATT
>CAYNQW010000096.1:0-7119 GCA_964399415.1 uncultured Hyphomicrobiales bacterium | reverse complement strand
AAGTGTTGATCCATGATCAAACGGGAAAGAATGTCGCCATGGCGGCGGCGGATTATTTATCGGAAAAAGGCGCGGCGGTGACGCTCAACACCCAAGACGCTCATATTGGCATGGAAGCCATGCGTCTTGAGATGTCGCCTTTTATGAAGCGGTTTTATGAACGCGGCGTGGTCATGCGCCCCGATCATGAAGTCTTGGCGGCGCATCGCAATGGCAATCAAGTCGAAGTTACTTTCCGCAATATGCACACGGCGGAGATCACCAAAGAACTCTATGATCACATTGTGGTGGAAGCAGGGACGCTGCCCAATGATGAGAGTTTCTATGCCCTCAAAGATGATGCGCTCAATCGTGGGGTGGTGGATTTGGATGCCATGGCCGCAGGTGAGCCGCAACCTGAGCATGATGGTGATGGCTATCACCTCTACCGCATTGGTGATGTGGTGGGCAGCCGTGATATTCATTGTGCCATGCTTGATGCGCTTCGCATTTGCGCCCATATTTAACCCTAAGCGGTCGTCGCTTCACCTGACGCCTCGTTTCAAAGTTAATAAAGGGAAATGCGATGAAAATCATCACTTGGAACATCAATTCGGTGCGGTTGCGCTTGCAATTGGTGTTGGATTTGCTGGCCAACCAACAACCCGACGTCCTTTGCTTGCAAGAAACCAAATGCCCTGATGATCAATTTCCCCATGATGCTTTTGAGGCGGCGGGCTATTGCCATCGCGCGATCCGCGGCGAAAAAGGCTATAACGGCATGGCTATTCTGGCGCGGCAACCGCTCCATGATGTCCGTCATCTCAATTGGGTGGGGCGGCAAGATTGCCGGCATTTAGCGGCGACGCTGGCAAGCGGCATCGATATCCACAATTTTTATATCCCCGCTGGCGGTGATGTTCCAGACCCGGCCACCAATGATAAATTTGCCCATAAACTGGAATTCCTAAAGGAACTGGAAGACTGGTCGCGTGACCAAACAGATCAACCCGCGGTGCTGGTGGGTGATCTCAATATCGCGCCGCGTGACGATGATGTTTGGTCGCATAAGCAATTGCTGAAAATCATCAGCCACACGCCGGTGGAAACCGATGGCTTAAACGCCGTGATGGCGGCGGGCGGCTGGCAGGACGCGGTGCGTCAGATGATCCCGGATGGGCCGCTCTATTCCTGGTGGTCGTATCGGGCGCGGGATTGGGACGCTGCCGATAAGGGGCGCCGTCTTGACCATATTTGGGTGACCACGCCGTTGCAGGATCACATCAAGGCCGCCACGGTTTTGCGGGAGGTGCGCGGCTGGACTCAACCCTCGGATCACGCGCCGGTGGTGATGGAAATGCGCCAATCGTAATCCCCGCCAAGCGGCTCAACCCTTTCCAAAAGCGATAAAACGGCGTATATCGGCGTCATGGAACTTGATTTTGTCAAAATGCACGGCATCGGCAATGATTTTGTCGTTTTGGACGCGCGCCCTGGTGGGAGCGCGGCTGGACTCGTATTGTCGGGTGAGCAGGCACGACATCTTGCGGATCGCCATTTTGGCATTGGCTGTGATCAGATTTTGATCATCGCTCCAACGGATACGCCTGAAGCGGATATCACGATGCTGATTTTGAACAGCGATGGCAGTGAAGCCAAGGCTTGCGGCAATGGCAGCCGTTGTGTCGCTGATTTGGTCATGGCGGAAACCGATGAAGATCAATTAAGCATCTCCACCAAAGGGGGAATCATCAGCGCACGGCGCGTGGGCGATGACGTTTCGATTGATATGGGCATGGCCAAAACAGATTGGGCCGACATCCCTTTGGCCGAGGCCATGGATACCATGGCGGTTGAGCTTAGCCACCCTGATCTGCCGCCGGCGATCGCTGTTAATATGGGGAATCCCCATGCGGTGCATATTGTGGAAGATGCGGAAGCGATTGATTTGGCGGCGATTGGCCCTGTCTTAGAGCATCACTCCGTTTTTCCCGAACGCGCGAATATCGAATTTATCTCGCGCCTTGATCAAGACGTGATCCGGATGCGGGTCTGGGAACGCGGCAGTGGCATCACGATTGCCTGCGGGACCGGCGCTTGCGCGGCGGCGGTGGCGGCGGCGCGGGCAGGGCTAACCGGACGGCATGTTGAAGTCGTGCTTGATGGTGGCCGCTTATTGATCGACTGGCGCGATGATGGTCATGTGATCATGACCGGACCATCCACAACATCTTACCATGGCCGCATTCGTCTTGATGATGATCAAGGACTGGCATAGCCATGGCCAAAACTCCTCCCGCTGCCACGATTAAAACCTTTGGTTGCCGGCTTAACATCTGGGAAAGCGAAGTCATGGCGCGGCATCTGGAAGCGGCGGCGCTGAAAGATGCGGTGGTGATCAACACTTGCGCGGTTACCGCCGAAGCCGAAAAGCAAGCGCGCCAGACGATCCGCAAAATCCGCCGCGAAGACCCTGACAAACGCATTGTTGTTACGGGCTGTGCCGCGCAAATCGACCCCAAGGCTTGGCAATCTATGCCAGAAGTTGACGCGGTGATTGGCAATCACGACAAACTTGAAGCCGCGACATGGGAACGCTTGGCGGGCAATAATGATGACCAATTGCCATCCTTGGTCAGCGACATTATGGCGGTGGAAGACGTTGCCCCGCATCTCTTGGAAGGGTTTGATGGTCATACCCGCGCGTTTTTACAAATCCAGCAAGGTTGTGATCACCGTTGCACTTTCTGCATCATTCCTTATGGCCGTGGGCAAAATCGCTCAGTGCCTATGGACACCATCATCCGGCAAGTGGAAACGCTAGCCGATCACGGTGTCGCCGAAGTTGTGCTCACGGGGGTTGATGTCGCGTCTTGGGGAAGTGATCTGGATGGCGCCCCTCAATTGGGGCAATTGGTGCGGCGGCTTTTGCGTCAAGTGCCACGCCTAAAACGTTTGCGGATGAGTTCAATTGACCCTGCCGCGGTGGATGACGATTTGTTGCTGGCGATGGCAGAAGATCATCGTTTGATGCCGCATCTGCATTTATCGGTTCAGCATGGTGATGATTTGATCTTAAAGCGCATGAAGCGGCGGCATTCCCGCGCCGATATTCTGGGCTTAGTCGCGCGGGTGCGAGACGCGCGGCCAGAGACGGTTTTTGGCGCGGATTTAATCGCTGGCTTTCCCACCGAGGATGACGCAGCGCATCACCACACATTGGAATTGATTGTCGAAGCAGGGCTGACTTGGCTTCATGTTTTTCCCTATTCACCAAGGCAAGGCACGCCCGCCGCGCGGATGCCGCAACATTCGGCGTCGGTAATCAAAGAGCGAGCGGCGGCGCTTCGGCAAGCGGCAGAGGCGGCGGAACAAGCCTTTTTGCAAACACGCCTTGGTCAAACCGAAGAGGTATTGTTGGAAACCGGCGGGGTTGGTCACACGGCGCAATTTGCCAAAGCCCGGTTGATTGGCGATGGCGTAGAGGCGGGGCAGATTTATCCCGTGCGTGTCCGCGGTATTGTTGATAATATGTTGGATGTGGAGTTGCGCTGATGGGTCTGTTTGACTTTTTTCGGAAAAAGAAACCTGCCGAGGATCAAACTGCTCCGGCCAAGCCATCCCCTGCGCCGCTTGCCGATGCACCACTTAATGATGCGGTAAAAGTTGATGCGCCGAACGATGTATCGGTTCAGGACACGGTAGCCAAAGACACGCCAGCCAAACCGAAATCATCCAAACCAAAATCATCTAAGAAACAACCCCTCAAGCAAAAAGCCGCAAAAAAGCAATCCGCTAAGAAAGCCGCGCCGAAACCCAAAACAGCCGAACCGAAAGCGTCGGTTTCAGCGACTACGCCTGAAGACACGCACCCAGCCCCCGAAGCCGAGATTGCCCCGCCAATTGACCCTGAAGCCAAAGGGCAAGCCGAAGCACAAATCGCAACACAAGCCGATGCACAAGCGGAAGCAAAACCAGCACCACAACCTGCTGTCGAAGAGATGCCAGCAGAAACGGCAGAGCCGCCAAAACCCGCGAAAAAATCATGGTTTTCAAAATTAAAAGATGGGCTTGGTAAATCCGCCACTAAAATCACCGCCAGTTTGTCCATCTTTGGCAAACCAAAACTTGATGCCAGTGATCTTGAAGACATTGAAGACGCGCTGATCATGGCGGATCTTGGGGTCGCGGCGGCGACGCGATTGGCCGAAGGGCTTAAAAAACGCGACTACCCTAATGGCGTGGATCAAGACAGTTTGTCTGAAGCGCTCGCCGATGAAGTCGCCACGATACTTTCGCCTGTTGCGAAACCATTAGAAATTAATCCCCAGCATAAACCGCATGTCATTTTGATGGTTGGGGTGAACGGCTCTGGCAAAACCACCACCGCCGGCAAATTGGCCGAGCAATGGCATCAAGCCGGGCTGAAAGTCACCATGGCGGCGGCAGATACCTTTCGGGCGGCGGCTGTTGAGCAATTGAAAATCTGGGGAGAACGCACGGGAACCACGGTGATCGCAGGTGAGCAGGGCAGCGACGCCGCGGCGGTGGCCTATCAAGCCTATGAGCAAGCCATCAATGAAGGCGCGGATGTGTTGATCGTCGATACCGCTGGCCGATTGCAAGCCAAAACCGAATTGATGGATGAATTGGCAAAAATTTGCCGCGTCATCGCTAAAAAAGACGAAGCCGCCCCCCATGATCGGGTGATTGTTCTGGATGGCACGGTGGGGCAGAACGCGCTGTCGCAAGTTTCCGCTTTTAAGGAAACCGCCGGATTGACAGGAATGATTGTCACAAAATTGGATGGCAGTGCACGCGGCGGGGTGGTGGTGGCCTTGGCGCAAGAATTTGGCCTGCCTATACACGCCGTGGGGGTTGGTGAAGGCAAGGATGATCTCGATGCCTTTGACGCGGTTGATTTTGGCCGCGCGCTGGCCGGACTAGAAGCGCAGCCGCGCCAATGATCTTATATGATAATGGGCAATGACGACCCCAGTTTGGCAAAAGGCTTGACTTTTTGGTCATAAAAGCGCAAATCACTCTCATCAACGGCAATTCAGAAGCCAGACCCTCGCGGGTTCCGTCTGTCCATGAGTTTCATGCACAGGCGCAAAACTGCTTTGCCAAAACATTTTGATGAGGTTGACGCTTCATGTTTGAAGGGTTGAGCAACAAATTAGGGCAAGTCTTTGACAGCATCCGTGGCCGCGGCGCGCTGTCTGAAGCTGATGTCGACAAGGCGCTGCGCGAAGTGCGGTTGGCCTTGCTTGAAGCTGACGTGGCCCTGCCTGTGGTCAAATCTTTCATCAGCAAAGTCCGCGATAAAGCCGTCGGTCAGGATGTCCTTAAATCCGTCAAGCCTGGTCAAATGGTCGTCAAAATTGTCCATGACACGCTGGTAGAAACCTTGGGTTCCACCGGGGATGCGGACACGCTAAACCTCAATCAAGCGCCGCCAGCGGTCATTTTGATGGTCGGTTTACAAGGCGGCGGTAAAACCACGTCAACTGGTAAATTGGCGCGGCTTCTTAAATCCAAGAAGAAAAAAACCGTCATGCTGGCTTCGCTTGACGTCACCCGGCCAGCAGCGCGCGAACAATTGCGGATCCTTGGTGAAGAGGCTGAAGTCGATGTTCTGCCGGAACGTGATGGCGATACCCCAGCGAGCATCACCAAACGCGCCCTTGAAGCCGCGAAATTAAAATCATCCGATGTTTTGATCCTTGATACCGCAGGCCGCACCACGGTTGACGAAGGCTTGATGGCCGAAGTCCGTGACGTAAGCGCCATCGCCAAGCCAATCGAAACCTTGCTGGTGGCCGATGCCATGACCGGCCAAGACGCGGTGCAAACGGCTCAAGCTTTTCATGATGCGATTGGTTTAACGGGCATTATCTTAACCCGCGCCGATGGTGATGCCCGAGGCGGCGCGGCGCTGTCCATGCGGCAGGTGACCAACTGCCCCATCAAATTTCTTGGGGTGGGCGAAAAGCAAGACGCGCTGGAAGAATTTGATGCTGAACGCATGGCCGGCCGCATCCTTGGCATGGGCGATATCGTTGGCTTGGTGGAAAAAGCCGCAGAAACGATTGAAGCCGAAGAAGCCGAGCGCATGGCCAAACGCATGGCCAAAGGTCAGTTCGACATGAACGACTTTCTCAGCCAATTGCGGCAATTGAAAAAAATGGGCGGTATGGGCGGTTTGCTGGGAATGCTCCCCGGCATTGGCAAATTGAAAAGCCAAATCGAAGCCGCGGGTATTGATGATCGTCATTTCAATCGACAAGAAGCCATTATTCTGTCGATGACCAAAAGAGAACGCGTGCAGGTGGCGTTGCTCAACGCGTCACGGCGCAAGCGCATTGCAGACGGCTCTGGCACCTCGGTGCAAGAGGTCAATAAATTGGTCAAGCAATATCAAGATATGGCCAAAATGATGAAACGCATGGGCAAGATGACCGGCGGCAACCCTGCCGCTTTGGCGCAAATGCTTGGCGGCGGCGGCGGCGGTATGCCGTCCGATGCAGGATCGCTTCCCCCTTCAGGATTGCCCGGCATGGGCGGCGGACTGCCCGGTGGAATGGGTGGTCTTGGTGGCGGTCTTGGCGGCCGTGGTGGATTCCCTGGCGGCTTGCCTGGTTTGGGCATGCCGAGAGGCGGAAAGAAAAAGAAACGTTAATATTTTATCTGTGCAGTGAAAGGAAAACCCGATGGCACTTAAAATCAGACTCGCCCGTGGCGGCGCAAAAAAACGGCCTTATTACCGGATCGTGGTGGCGGAAGCTTCTTCGCCTCGTGATGGTCGTTTTGTTGAGCGGCTCGGCTCATACAACCCAATGGTTCCAAAAGATCATCCTGAACGCCTGACCCTTGATGGTGAGCGCGCCATGTATTGGGTGTCAAAAGGCGCCAAGCCTACCGAACGTGTGGCTAAAATGATGGCAGGCCTTGGTTTGATCGCCGCTCCAGAAATTCGCGAACAGCCTAAGAAATCAGCCCCAGGCCAGAAGCGTCAAGAACGTGAAGCCGAAGCGGCTGAAGCCGCCGCCGCTGCCGCTGAAGCTGCCGCCGCTGCTGAAGCAGAAGCCGCAGAAGCACCAGCCGAAGAGGCTCCAGTTGACGAAGCTCCTGCTGAAG
>CAYNQW010000095.1:0-7135 GCA_964399415.1 uncultured Hyphomicrobiales bacterium | reverse complement strand
TAATCATATTCCTGCAAAGCAGCTTCGATCTTATCGCGTGTCGACGGACGAACCCGGCTCGGATCATTGAAATATTTTGAAATTGTGGGACGAGAAATTCCTACCAACGCGGCAAATTCGTCCATATTCTTGATCATTGACTTGCTCTTTACCGTCTATTGCATCGCCCTCAAAGCAGAAATTGCCTTGACGAAATTGTTACCCTCAACGAACATAATATTAACGCGTGTAAAGTTTTGCGCAAGTAAAGTTTACATTTAATCACCCATCAATCCGATCCATTTAATCCGTTTAGAGGCAACGCCATGACATTACAGCCCCCGATATTGATGAATTCTGCCGAAGATGTCAGCACCGCCATCGCAACCTTTGCCGCCCAACAAAAAGAGGCTCAACGTCAGCGCGTCTTGATCGCGGTTGCAGGCGCACCCGGAAGCGGCAAATCCACCATCGCCGCCGCCATCGCCGAAATGCTGGGGTCAAGATGTTGCCTAATCCCCATGGATGGTTTCCATCTTGATAACAGCGTTTTGGAAGAACGAGGGTTATTGCCCAAAAAGGGCGCGCCGGAGACCTTTGATCTTGACGGTTTCAATCAATTGATCCTTGATTTGAAGCACCGCAGAACCAATATCTTCCCGGGTTTTGATCGCGCCGCCGATTGCGTGATTGAGCATGGCGGCATTGTTCCTGCCGATGCGGATATTCTGCTTTTTGAAGGCAATTACCTGTTGTTTGATGAATTGGGTTGGAGCGATTTATCCCAGCATTGGGACGCTAGCCTTTGGTTAGAAGTGACTGAGGGTGAATTAGAAAAACGCTTAATCCAACGGTGGCTGGATCATGGTTTGCCCGAGGATCAAGCACGCTTGCGGGCGCGCGGCAATGATTTGGTCAACGCCAAGCGGGTGATTGATCGCGCCCTGCCCTCAACCTGGCGCATATCCAATATGTAATCGAACGCTTATCCAGTGGTCATGCTGAATGAATATTGATAGAAAAGATACATGATACGCTTGGGCGCATCTGTTCTAATTCGAGATTGGGTTTAACAATGGATAAAAAAATCAGCGGCATTGTTCCTGTCATGATCACCCCATTTGATGATCAAGGAGCGGTCGATTGGCATGGCTTAGAAGCGTTAATCCATTGGTATCTGAACCATGGCGCTGAAGCCTTATTTGCCGTTTGCCAATCCTCGGAAATGCAGCATTTATCGCTATCAGAAAGACAAGATTTAGCGCGTTTTACGGTCAAGACGGTGGCGGGCAAAATTCCCGTCATTGCGTCAGGGCATATCGCGGATAGGGTCGATGATCAGGTTGATGAACTTAACGCCATGGCCAGCACGGGTATAGATTGTTTGGTGTTGGTGACCAATCGCCTTGATGCGGCTTCACCGTCGCCGTCGCGGTTTC
Source organism: uncultured Hyphomicrobiales bacterium (assembly GCA_964399415.1). Taxonomy (GTDB): domain Bacteria; phylum Pseudomonadota; class Alphaproteobacteria; order Puniceispirillales; family UBA1172; genus JAGWAQ01. Next base: position 5,717 of record CAYNQW010000095.1, on the reverse strand, counting down.
GTCAATCGTTGAATGACGTCACCAAGCAGCTGCCAAGCGAATTATCCCTTGGACTCTACGAATGCCCCGCGCCATACCGCCGGCTTTTATTGGATGATGAAATCAAAGCGCTGGCTGATGATCCTCGATTTGTGTTTTTGAAGGATGTTTCCTGTGACTTAAACGTCATTAAAAAGCGGCTCTCGTTAGCCAAAGGGTCGGCGCTTTCCATCAATAACGCAAACGCAGCTATTGCCTATGATGCCTTGAAAGTCGGTGTTGGCGGATTTTGCGGCGTGTTCACAAATTTTCACCCCGATCTTTATCGTTGGCTTCAGGATCACGGCGCGTCTCATCCAGACCTTGCCCATGACCTGAGCATCTTTTTGGCCTTAGCCGCAAGCACGGAGCCAATGGGGTATCCCAAATTGGCTAAACTTTATCATCAAAAAATTGGAACATTTCAGTCGATTTATAGCCGTGCTGTGACTGAAGATATTCAGGCAAAATACTGGGCTCTGGATGAAATTCTAGACAAGATCATCCAAGGAACCGCCGATTATCGTGCTAAAATTGCAACCTTGAACGCCCCAGCCACCGATTAACGGTTTCAAATTTTAATAAATTCTAATAGGCTTCTTCAATAACAGAACAATTCACTTTGTTCTGAAGGAAGGTTTATGTGCGAAAAAACGATCACATCTCTAACGATCCTTCGGCTCCAACCATGAGCAAGGGTGATGCAACACGTCTGGCTATTGTTGGCCTAGGTTTGATTGGCCTTCGGCACGCGGAAACCATCAGTCAAATTGATGGTGTTGAGTTATGCGCGATTGTTGACCCCGCTGAACAATCCAAGGCCAAGGCCAAATCACTTGGCGTGGAATATTTCAGCGATCTTTCCAGCATGATCAAGGCCGTCAATCCAGCGGGCATTATCTTAGCCACCCCAACAAAACTTCACGCCCATCAAGGTTTAGAATGTGTAGCGGCGGGCATCCCGACCTTAATCGAAAAACCGCTTGCCGATCATCTTGATGATGCGGCAAAACTCGTCAAAGCGGCTGAGGCCAATGGCACGCCTTTGATGGTTGGGCATCACCGACGCTTTAATCCAATCATTCAAGAAGCCAAAGCCATTCTTGCCGGGCAAAAAATTGGAGATATACGGGCGGTGAACGCGAAATGCTGGTTCTACAAGCCTGATGATTACTTTGATGTAGCCCCATGGCGAAAATTGAAGGGCGCGGGCCCTATTTCCGTTAATTTGGTGCATGATGTTGATTTGCTTCGCCATCTCTGCGGGGAAATCACCCAAGTCCAAGCGCAATCAACACCATCCATCCGAGGGTATGAAAACGAAGACCTCGCGGCGGCTATCTTAAAATTTGCCAATGGGGCTATTGGTACAATAACCGTGTCGGATAGCATTTCAGCACCATGGAGTTGGGAAATGACCGCGCGCGAGAACCCTGCCTATCCTTACACCGCGCAAAGCACCTATCAAATAGGCGGCAGTGAAGGCTCTCTTTCTATTCCTGATTTGACGGTTTGGAAACACGAAGGCAAACAGGATTGGTGGGCGCCTATGTCCGCAACGACCAATCATTCGGACGCCGCTGATCCCTTGATCAACCAAATTAAGCATTTTGCCTCTGTTATCCATGGCAATGCACAACCTCTTGTTTCTGGGCGCGAAGGCTTGCGCACCCTAGCGGTAATTGATGCCATTCAGACAGCCGCTGAAACAGGCCAAACAATCCATCTTGATGATCCATTCGAGAACACTGGATTGGCCAAATCGAAGTTTAATTCTGAACAAGACACATCAATCAAGCCAAATTTAAACCAATCGGCATAATTTTAACCGCCGATGCATCATCTAGGAGGATTAAAGATGATTAATAAAATGACCCGAAGAACTGCAATGGCTGCCGCCTTGGCGATCAGCATGCTGGGCGGAACGGCAATGACCACTCAGGCCGCAGACAAGACCTTTACCTTGGCCACTTCAGCATCAGAAACCGATATGCGTTCTGTTGCGATGCGTGAAGTCTTTGCTCCAATGGTTGCTGGCTTTGCCGATTATAAAGCTGGTTATAACGGTTCTCTGTTTGCACAAGGCACCGAATTGGAGGCCATCAGCCGTGGTAACGTCACCATGTCTATCGCTTCTGCTCAAGAACTCGCTCAGTTTTTCCCAGAGTTTTCAATTTTCGCGACTGGTTATGTCCATCAAGACGCCGCGCATCAAGTGCGCGTCTTCAACAACCCCTTGATGGAACCATTCAAGAAGAAAGCCGAAGAAGAACTTGGCGTTAAACTTCTGTCCGTTATGTATTTGGGGCGCCGTCATGTTAACCTTCGTTTCCCAAGAAGCGAAAAGAACATCATGACTCCTGCTGATTTGGCCGGCGTTAACCTGCGTATGCCGGGTACGGATTCTTGGCAATTCCTTGGCAAGGCACTCGGCGCGTCGCCAACACCGCTTGCCTTTAACGAAGTTTATACCGCTCTTTCCACAGGCGCGGTCGACGGCCAAGACAACCCATTGCCAACCGTTGTTGACAAGAAGTTTTACGAAGTCACCAAGCAGATTTCTTTGACCTCGCATCTGGTTGACCTTAACTATATCGCTTTCTCTAAGAAAACTTGGGACAGTTTGTCAGCCGATCAGCAAATGACGGTTCAGCGTGCCGCTGATGCCGCCGCCGCTTATGGCCGTTTGAAGCAACTTGACAAAGAAAACTCACTTGCTGAATTCATTCGCAGTCAAGGTGTTGAGATTTACACCCCAGACCTGAAAGCCTTCCGTGAGCATGTGCAAGCGCAATATGTTGGCAGTGAAGTCGCCAAGACTTGGCCTGCTGGTGTGTTGGATCAAATCAACGCGCTTGGCAACTAAGGCCAATAAATAAGGGATGCGGGGATTTTTGATGCTTTCAACGGTAGTTTCCAGATTGACCCGCATCGCTGAACTGATCGCCGCCGCTATTTTGGCGGCGATCTTCATCACTTTTCTTTTACAAATTTTTACTCGCTACGCTCCCAAATTGGCTTGGCTGATGCCGATACCAAGCATCGCCGATTGGATGACATCCTTGGTGCCGATTGGATGGACCGTGAATCTCATCTCGTTGCTTTGGGTTTGGTTGATCTTTATCGGTTGTTCTTTTGTTGTTCGCGATAAAGATCATGTGATTTTTGATGTGTTTTACAGCGCCTTTTCATCTCAATGGCGCAGATATTTTACCTTAGCCACTTGCACCATCTTAATTGCCGCCATGATCTACGCGGCTCTCCCAACTTATGATGCCATTTTTGGTAGTATGTTGATGAATCTGAAAAAGATACAAACACTCCGCGTTCCCATTACGGGCGATAAAATTGCCATCAAATGGTTGTTTGCGCCGATTGTGATGTTCATGGCCGCCACGGTTATTCGCTATGGTTTTCGAAGTTATCGCGTCCTTTCAACCGGCCGTGTTGATGATGATCTAGACACCATCCCCACCCAAGATAAAAGGGGGGACGCGTGAGCATAGAATTAATTCTTGGCATCGCTGCCCTTTTTGGAACAGCCGTGATTGGAATGCCTGTCGCCTATGCCATTCTGACCGGCGTAATCGTCTATCTTGGGTATTCTGGGCAAGATTTGGCGATTGCTGGCGAAACCATGGTGCAACGTCTTTTTGATGGCTTTTTGTTGTTGGCCGTGCCGTTGTTTATTGTCTCCGCCAATATCATGAATGCTGGGTCGATTTCGGATCGGTTGTTGCATTTTTGCGTTGCCCTTGTGGGGCGGTTTCGTGGCGGCTTAGGCCATGTCAATGTCGTCGCCAGCCTTATTTTTTCAGGCATGTCTGGCTCCGCCGTTGCGGATGCGGCTGGTATTGGAAAACTGATCATTGATATGATGATTAAAAATGGCCGTTACACCCGTGGATACGCCGCCGCCATCACCGCCGCCACCGCAACTATTGGGCCGATCATCCCGCCTTCTATTCCCATGGTGCTTTATGCCTTGGTGTCTAACACCTCCATTGGAAGTTTGTTTTTGGCTGGTATTGTTCCCGGCCTGCTGATGGGGGCGGTCTTGATGGGCATGAACGCGCTGATTTCTCGTCGCAGAAATTTTGGCCAAGAAGACGCTGTGCCTTTAAGAGACCTGCCCATCGTAACCTTCCGAGCGGCGCCAGCTTTGTTGATGCCTGTTATTTTATTGACCGGTATTTATTCTGGCATCACCACCCCCACCGAAGCCGCCGCCATCGCCGCGTTATACGCGTTGATCGTCGCCAAAGGCTTATACCGCGCCCTTAAGTTTAAGACCTTGGTTGAAGTGTTTGTCGAATCCGCCCGATCCGCCGCGTCGGTGGGATTGGTGATTGGGGCATCGATGATCCTGACTTATGTGGTGGTGCAAGAGAACATTCCGCAGATGATCTCGACTCTGTTTGCCGGGGTTGATATTAGCCCTTTGGCCTTTTTATTGCTCGTCAATGTGCTGGTGTTGTTATTGGGATGCGTGCTGGACGCGACGGTGATTATTTTGGTGATTGTGCCGTTGTTTATCCCCACCTGCACCGCGCTGGGGATTGATTTGGTGCATTTCGGCGTGCTGATTGTGGTGAATTCCATGATCGGGTTGATCACCCCGCCTTATGGGATTTTATTATTCGTGATCAGCGCGGTTTCAAAGATTCCACTGACTGAAATTATTGGCGAAATATGGGCGTTTCTGGTGGTGCTTTTAGCCGCCTTAATGGTCATGATTTTATTCCCAGAGATGGTTTTGTGGCTGCCCAATGCCCTTGGTCAATAAACCGCTCTTATTCTGTTTGCCCAGAGAAAGTTAAGCCTGATGAGCCGTGTTAAACTTGGATTAATTGGTGATAACATCGCGTCATCAAGCGCGCCTCGGCTGCATAAACTTGCGGCGGCTCAGCATGGTTTTAATCTCACTTATGATCTGATTATCCCCAAAACATTGGGGTTTAATTTTGAACAAGCTTTTGATTACGTTCAGGCCGAAGGTTTTAACGGCGTGAATATTACCCTGCCCTATAAAGAGCAGGTTTTTCCGTATGTGTCGGTTGCAGAACCTTCGATTAATCAACTTGGTTCGGTCAATACCGTCTGTTTTAATGGCCAGCCTCCATCGGGGCATAACACTGATTTCACCGGGTTTTTGAAAAGTTACCGCGCGGTCAGGGGCGATCAACCTGCTGGTCATGTGGTGCTGATTGGCGCTGGCGGGGTCGGGCGGTCTATTGCCTATGCGTTGTTGGAATTAGGCGCATCCATGGTGTCAATTCTCGACAAAGATCACGCCAAAGCCCAGCGGCTTTGTGATGAATTGAACGTCTTAACCCCAAGCGTTTCTGCCCCCTTATCCGCGCCAAGCGAAGGCCAATCAATCCCACATTGCGATGCCATCATTAATTGCTCACCGGCGGGGATGACTGGATATGGTGGCCTGCCAATCCCCGAAGAGGCCTTCCCCTCGCATTTTGAATGGGCGTTTGACGCGGTTTATCAACCCGTGGACACGCCGTTTAAGGGCTTAGCCGAAAGCAGAGGCGTGCAATTCATTTCTGGTTTTGAACTGTTCTTTTACCAAGGCTTCGATGCTTTTCTGATTTTCACCGGCCATGACGTCAAAGATGAAGCGCAATTAAGACAAAGCCTGCTCGCGGCGTTGCAGATATAGTGAAGGGTGAGGTTGGGGATTAGGC
>CAYNQW010000094.1:5524-7170 GCA_964399415.1 uncultured Hyphomicrobiales bacterium | reverse complement strand
GCATCGCCTTTACCCGCGACAGCATTGTGGCCAGCATGAAAGCCACCAGCGACGCGGTGCAAGCGAGCAATAAAACAATGACCAGCACGGTGTCTAAAGGCATCAGCGCTGAATTAAGCGCTCAAAACAAGAAACTGCTGGCTCAAATCCAATCCATGGAAAAGAAAACCGTGGATGGCATCAGCACCATGGCCAATGGCATGGATGATGGCCGCCAATTGAAAGCCATCTATTCCAGACAAGGGGAATTGCTGGAAATGCTCGGCGCGATGGTCAAGCAAAACATGGCGATTGTTGCGCAAATTGAAGACAGCAAAAACAGCATTAAATACCCTTAATGCCCGGCCTATCGTGAGTTAAACGAGACATGGACATGATGATGTTCATAAGAGTGATCTCAAGGACAATACCATGCTGAATGACTCACCAATGGCCAATGAAGACATTATGCCTGATCTTGATCAGGCTTCGCCGGGGTCGGTGCAACGCAATTTTTTGTCGATCAAAGAGGTCAACACCATCTCCCGGGCGCGAACACTGCGGCTCAACCCGGGGGATGTGATTATCGGCACCGATGGTCAATTATTCTCCGGCGGCATCATTGATTTCCAAAATCTCATGGAAGAATGCGATGAAGAAGAAGGTGTTCTTCTCACCATTTGGCATGACGGCACAATCTATAATGTGATTGGCTACGGTCCGTTGGGGGTTACTTTAGAATTTGCTAATCCTGAAATGATGGAACGCATCAGCAAGGATCTGGAGAGTTACACCTTCCCAAAGAAAGAAGAATTGAAGGTTTTTGAAGTGTTGCGAAGTTTCACTCGGCAATGTGAAATTATTGACACCACCCCTTCGCAATTGGCGTTTATTGCGCCTGGACTTTGGTTGATTCAGCACCGCTTGTTTGAGCCTCTCTTGGCTTTGGTGGCGATTTATTCGATCACTTTTGTTGTGCATTGGGTGTTGTTCGTCATCGCTTACGTGTTGATGTCGCTTTATTTCAAGCGCGGCTATCTGATGATGTTGCGCAGTTTCATCATCTACAAAGACTTCCAAATGTGGATTGTGATTGCTGCCCGTGACTTGAAAGAAGTCCAGCATGTTAGCCGCAAATTTGACCCGAAATGCCGGTTCAGAAATTCCTTGGTGGGCGACCCCCAAGTCGATGAGCCGAAAGCGCCAAAGAAAAAACGCCGCTCTTCTATCCCCGGCATGTAAAGCCAACCATCCCTTCATGTCTAATTGGATTTGATGGCTTAGCCTTGCGGCTGGCCATTGGTGGATCAAGGCATTGTCGCGGCGTGAGATGATGTCTTGCTGATGCGCCCTGCAATGCCCCTTGCGATAAGTTTTGCCCCGTGATGCCCAAAACAAACCGAGCAGGCCATGTGACCTCAGGGCGTGAAACCCAACGGCTAGGCATTTCAGCGTCATCCCTTCTCTTGCATCAGTTTGGCTTTGCAGTTGCTGATTACGCTCAGATGATTGCGCTTGGGTAATTGCGCTTGGGTGAATCTGCTTGGGTGATTTTGGGTAATTGCTTGTCATCACCCCTGCCCTGATCGTGTTGCGAGCGAGACGCTCCCCGCCTCTAGAGGCCATGGCGGCACCAGCACAGCGCTTAAAGGCTAAGCCCTTTCTCT
>CAYNQW010000094.1:0-5424 GCA_964399415.1 uncultured Hyphomicrobiales bacterium | reverse complement strand
CCTCTAGAGGCCATGGCGGCACCAGCACAGCGCTTAAAGGCTAAGCCCTTTCTCTTTCAATAAAAAAACCTCCAGCCTTGTCAGCTGGAGGGAGAGGATGCGCAAAGATCGTTGGTGTTAGTAATTGATCTCAATTTCGATGCGGCGGTTCTTATCGCGACCCGACGCGGTATCATTGCTTTCAAGCGGTTTGGTTTCGCCAAAACTGATGGCCTCAAGCCGCTCAGCGTTGATTTCACCTGTATCCTCAAGCGCTTGCACAACGCTGGCCGAACGCGCCGCCGCCAAATCCCAGTTGTCGCGGAAATTCGACCCAAAGACCAGCGGCACGTTATCGGTATGACCGGACACTTTGATCTGGCCTTTGCTTTGGGCGCTGGCCCCAGCGATTTTTTCCATAATGGCTTTGGCTTGTGGCGTCAGCGCGGCTGAACCAGATGGGAAGGCTCCACCCGAACCAACGGTGATGATCACCTTATCGTCGGTGCGCTCAACATCAACCAAGCCTTGATCAATTTGCTCACGCAATGCCACCTTTAATTCATCTTCAGCGATCTGCGCCTTGCGGTTGGCATCTTCAGCCTTTTCTTGCGCTTCGCTGGCGGCATTGGCAATTTCAGCCTGCTGTTGCAGGGCTTGCTCTGTGGCGGCGATCATTTGATTGAGTTTTTGGTCAAGCCCGCCAAATAACACTTCTTGATCGGCTTTGCCCGCGGCTTGCTTTGCGGCATCAAGCGCGTTCAAGGTTTCTTTCAGCAATTGCGGCAGATTTTGTTGCTCAGCATCGGAAGCGGTGAAATTCACCACCACTTTCTCGCCGAGGGTTTCGACTTCAATATCACCTCGTGCAATCGCATCTTCCAAGGCTTTCAAAATATCATCGGCGCTGCCATCACTGCCCTCACCATCATTGGTTTTGGTTTGCAGTTCAACATCAGGCTGCGTCACGTTTGTGGTCTGCTGCGTCATGTCATCGGTCAAAGATGGCGATGGCGATGGGCTGAAATTTAAGGATAAAATGGTTGTGCCTTTTGGCTGTTCAACAATCGGAATAATCCGCTGAACACCAAAAGCGTTCTTCAACGAGCCGGAAATCTGTTTGAACTTCGGCACGTTAAATTCGGCAAAAGAAAGAATAAGAACAAAGAAGGCCATGAGCAAGGTGGCCATATCCGCAAAGGTGGCCATCCATGCTGGCGCCCCAACAGGGGGGCATTTGGGACATTCTTCGTCCTGTGCTTCTTCTTCTTCAATAGCTTCTGCTGCTTCTGCTGCCATGATGCTATCCTCGCTAGTGTGCCGGTGCCGACAGCAGCGTTATGCTGCTGCCACACTTTCCTGAAGTTTCGGTGGGAGATTCGCGATCATCTGATCCTGGATATTGCGTGGGGATTCCCCGCGAGCAATATTTTTCAGGCCAATCACCACCATCTCACGATAAATAGTTTCATAAGCGGTATAACCTTCGAGTTTGGTTACCATCGGCGCGAACATAATATTCGCGATAAACGCACCATAGAGCGTTGTCAGCAACGCCACCGCCATGGCCGGGCCAATCGCTTTCGGGTCCGCCATGTTCCCCAACATCAACACGAGCCCGATCAGTGTTCCGATCATGCCCATGGCCGGAGCCAAATCCACCCAAGCCTTCAACACGCCTTGGTTGGCTTCATGGCGGGAACGCATGGCTTTAATTTCTTGGTTCAACTGTGTGGTTAATTTTGCTTCATCAGCGCCGTCCACCAACATTTGAAGGCCTTTTGAAAAGAATTTATCTGGCACGTCTTGGCCTTCCAGAGCCATCATCCCGTCTTTACGGGCGATGCCAGCCAGTTCCACCATTCGGATGATCAATTCATCTTGTTTTTTCACCGGCGGTAAGAAAACCTTGGCCATCACACCAAAACTGCCCAGAAAAACCCCAAGCGGCGCGGTATACATAACGGCAAAGAACGTCCCCCCAAACACAATAAGGATGGACGGCACGTCGATAAACGGACCAACACCACCACCGGAGATCATCGCTCCAACGATCATGCCGACCGCACCAAGAAAACCAACTAGTGATGCAATATCCATATCTAAAAACCTTGGCGTTCAACTAAAATCAACACAGGGTCTGCAAATTTGATACCAACCTGTCTTTGGATTGTGAAAAAATTGGTCTAAAAATTGCAGGTCAAACTTAGAGTTCTATTATATAATAGAAGAGCGATGATTAAAATGGGTGCCTTTGTGAAACGTTTTCGTCAATTCATATCAGTGTTGATTGCGGCCATGGCCTTCACCGTTGGCGCTATGGGTTTGGCTTCAGCATCAACCTTGTTCCTGCCCCGCGACCATCTGGTGATTGATTTGAATTTTGGCGTCGAATGGTTGCGCTGTAGCGTTGGTCAAACTTGGAATGGTGAAACGTGCACGGGCGAGATTGTCAAACTCAACCATGAGGCCATCGCTGATGCGATCAAACTGGCCAATGAGCAACTGGGTGGTGAATGGCGTCTGCCGAATCTCGAAGAATTAGAAGGTCTGGTCTGCCTTGAATGCGACGGCGTGATGATCGACCAAGAAATCTTTCCCAACACCTCCCCTGAACCTTATTGGACGGGTGAAACAAACCCCTTTGCCAGCCGCCATATGTACACGGTGAATTTTATCAACGGCTATACCTATGGCCGTTTCTTCCCGTTTCAGGAGATGGCCGTTAGGCTTGTTCGGGATCGCTAGCCTGACGGCGTTGATCCAAACGCCAGAAAATAAACTTGACGATAAATCCAGCGATGCCAACGCCCCAAATGGCCATGGCGGCACGTTCGGCGGTGAGAAATTGCAAGTATTCCATCTTGTCGTTTGCCAATAATCCTAATAACACCACCATAAACACCGTTAGCATGAACAGGCGGATCACGCGGCATCGTTGGCATCCGGTGTAACGACTGGGTCGCGTGCGGCTTAACGTGATCATGGGTTGCTCCATTATGGCGGCGGGTGACAAAGTTTTGACAATTCCCAATATGCAAAAACAATACCACGAAAGGCATCACGAGGGGGTTGAAAAATTGACAGCGCGTTAATCATTTATTAACTAATTCTCATTAAGATATTGATAATTAATAATATTATATTTTAATAATTGACAATTTGCGCCGTCAAATATTGTTTTTTGCAAGTCTATTTTAATCGCTCATGCTCCTTCTCAAGACAAGTGGAGGATACCATGCAACTAAAACCTGTGATTAAAACCCAACAGAAACAGTCGCTTATTATCACGCCGCAATTGCAGCAGGCGATTAAACTATTGCAGATGACCAATCTGGAGATTCAAGACTTTCTGGATGAGCAAGCCTTGGACAATCCCTTTCTTGAGGTTAATGCCGATAAGGCTGCAGACGATGATCACGCGGCCTCGCCAGACGCCAATATGGTTGACGTTCAATCCCAACAAGATACGCCGCAAGATGTCGCGGAAATGACCCCCACCAACAACGCGCTCCAAGACGACCCTACTGAAAATGCGGATATGGATAACCGCTATTCGTCCTTAGAAAGCCCTTCCCATTCTTCTCGTTTTGACGCCGATGGCGAAGACATGATGGCGCGATTGGTCAACCCTGAACCTGGTCTTCACGCCATGATCCTCCGTCAAATTGATTTGGCGATTGCGCCGGGTGATCGCGCTCTTGCTTATCTGCTGACTGATTTGCTTTCGCCGACAGGATGGCTGGATCAGCCGCTGAACACCATCGCCACGAAAGCCAATGTATCTGAAGAACGTCTTGAGGCGGTGCTTTTCGCCCTTCAAACGCTTGAACCCGTAGGTGTTTTCGCCCGCGATCTCGCCGAGTGCCTTGCCCTACAAGCCAAAGATCGCGGTGAATATGACGCGGTGATGGCCGTCGTTCTGGATCATATTGAAATGCTGGGCAAAGGTGAGATTGCTCCATTGGCGCGGCTGGCGGGATGCGGTCAAGATGACATTCTCGACGCCCTCAAGCGCATTCGCGGCTACAACCCCAAGCCTGGCGAATCCTATAGCAATGACCTGCCGCCTTTGGGTGAACCTGATGTGCTTGTGCGTAAAACCAAAGATGGCTGGGCCGTTGACCTCAACAAATCCACCCTGCCGACCATTCATATCAACGAAGATTACGCTGCTGATGTTGAAGGACGGCTGGAACGCCAACAAGGGCAAGCCAATAATGAGTTTATCAGCAACGCCATTGGCTCAGCGCGGTGGTTGAAGCGTGCTCTTGAACAGCGCAACACCACCACGATGAAAATTTGCGCTGAGATTATCCGCATTCAGCAGGATTTCCTCACCGATGGCATGGACGCCTTAAAGCCAATGTCGCTGAAAACCATCGCCGAAGCCATTGGCATGCACGAAAGCACGGTCAGCCGCGTCACCAATGGCACGGTCATCAATACCCCGCGCGGGACATTCTCTTTGAAATCGTTCTTTAGCGTATCCATCGCCACCGAAGATGGCGAAGACGGCATGGCGGCATCGGCGGTTCGCAATAAAATTAAAACTTTGATTGATGGGGAAAGCGCAACCAAGCCGTTGAGCGATAACGATATCGCCGCCGCTATCAGCGATCAGGGGATTACTTTAGCACGGCGCACCGTCGCCAAATATCGGGAAATGATGCGCATTCCTTCATCATCAGAGCGTCGCCGCCTGTCGCGCATGAAAATGATTGGTTAAAACCGTCAACGGTTAGCGGCTTCGTCCTGCCCGCTTCTGACGCTGGGCAATGAAGGCTTCGCTGGTCAAGCCAAACCCTTGCATATAATAGGCAAGAGGCACGGTTTCGGTTGATTCAACCTTGTCCTGATCATCATAATGCACAAAATTAACGGCCATTTCGCTGGCCTTGGCTTCATCATTTTTGACGAGGTCTCTTAGATTGTGATCATTCATGGCTTGCTCCTCTTCGGGTCAGACAAGCCAAGTTTGCAGAATTCATGCCAATCTGCTGATCGCCGCCTCAAAGGGCTAGTTTTGCCATCTCATTCATGAAGTCTTGATGGGCGGCTGGCATTTTGTCGATTTGTTCAAATAACAGTTTTGCTGGAAAGACCCGAATTTCGGTTTTCCCCGATACCACGGCGGTATGGGGCCAAAGCGCACCGGCCAAGACTTCCGGCAAACCAAAAACTTGATCAGCGTCATAAGACCGCAAGACCACCTGCCCCGATTGATCCAACAAAAGCACCTTGCCGCGCTCGATCAAATAAAAATATTCGGCGGCAGTGCCTTGGCGAAACAACACCTCACCATCAATCATCTGAATAGAGGGAAAGCCCTTGGTCATGCCGCCACCGTATCGAGCGCCAATTTCCTCTTCACCACATCCACCGCAAGGGAACAGGCAAAAACCCAACTGGTTTGATCTTCGTCTTGCCAGCATTGTTCCACCA
>CAYNQW010000093.1:0-7253 GCA_964399415.1 uncultured Hyphomicrobiales bacterium | reverse complement strand
TGAAAATCCCATTCCAATTCTTAGCGCCATTGATTTTGATGTTGGCAACAACAGGTGCTTATATCAGCCGTGGTTTGGTGCTTGATGTGATGATCATGTTCTTGGCTGGTATCGTTGGGTATTTGTTGCGCCGGACAGGGTTTTCAATTCCTGCCATCGTCTTAGGATTGATCCTAGGTGAAATCGGCGAGCAAAACTTTGCCCAAGGCATGCAGATGGTGCATTACGATATTGGAGATTATTTCTCACGTCCAATTTGCGCTGTTTTAATCGCCGCTGGTTTCATTACATTAGGCTCGAGCGTCTACCGCGCTTTCACAAGCGCTAAGAAAAGCGTGTAATTCGAACAAATCCCCAAAGGAGGCGAGATGAGTAAAGATATCATCAAAGAGATTATTACACGTGCGCGTGATGCTCAGCAGCGTTACGAGAAAGAGGGATCACAGGAGCGTTATGATCGCGCTGCGGCAGCTGCGGCTTGGGCGATCATGAAACCTGAACGTAACCGTCATTTGGCCGAATTGGCTGTAGAAACGACAGGGCTTGGCAATGTTCCGGATAAAATCATCAAGAACCATCGCAAAACCTTGGGCTTGATGCGTGACATAAAAGATGTGGTAACCTTCGGAATTATTTCAGATGATCCCGCAACAGGCATTACGGAGATTGCCCGCCCTAAAGGGGTGGTGGGAGCGATCGTGCCATCGACAAATCCTGCCGCAACCCCTGCCAATAATATCATCAACGCTATCAAATGCGGAAATGCTATTGTGGTCGCTCCATCACCGAAAGGCGTCACCTGTGCTGAGGTGTTGATCGGCTATATCCATGATGAGTTCAAAAAGATTGGGGAGGATCCTGATTTAGTTCAAATGATCCCTGCGCCAGGGTCTAAAGAAAAGACCCAAGCCTTGATGGAAGGTTGCGATATGATTGTCTGCACCGGAAGTCAGAATAACGTTCACCGTGCCCAGACTGCTGGCACGCCTGCTGTTGCTGTTGGTGCTGGTAATGTTACAGTGATTGTCGATGAAACAGCGGACTTAGACGCCGCTGCTGAAAAGATAAGAGCATCTAAATGTTTTGATAATGCCACGTCGTGCAGTTCTGAAAATGCGGTTGTGGTGGTGGATGCAGTCTATGAAGCGTTTGTTGAGGCCATGGGGCGTGCCGGCGGGGCATTGGTTGATGATGAAACTGGCATTGTTGCCAAACTCTGGCCTGATGGGCATTTGAGTCGCCATGTTATCGCACAAGATGCGGATAAAATGATCGCAGCATTGGGGGTAAATGTCCCCGAAGGCACAGAATATATCGCTGTTCCAACCTCTGGCATTGGACCGGATCATCCCCTTTCAGGGGAAAAACTTAGTCGCGTGCTGGCTCTTTATAGAGCCGCTGATTTTGATGCGGCCGTGGATATAACCCTTGAAATCCAACGCCATCAGGGGGCAGGTCATTCAGTAGGCCTTCATTCATCACAGGATCAGCGCGCGCATATCCTTGCGACTCAAATTCCAACTAGCCGCGTAATTGTCAATCAATCTCATACCTTTGCCACTGGCGGCTCCTTCACAAATGGGATGCCATTTTCCTTATCTATGGGTTGTGGAACATGGGGGGGCAATTCAGTAAATGACAATGTCAATTACCGTCAGTTTATGCAATCGACAAAAATCATCAGGGAAATTCCATCTCGTGAACCAAGTTTGGAGGATATTTTTGTCGATTATTGGAGTGAAGCTGGACAATGAAATTTGACCCCAATATTCCGCCAATAGGATCAGTTCGTGATTGGCTAGATGCCCGCGCAGATGCGGGAGGGGTTGGCTTTGTCTTCCCTGAAACTGGTGAAAATTTATCATGGCAGGAATTGCGTGACCACGCCGCTGAAACAGCCGGTGATCTCACGGCACAGGGCGTCGCCAAAGGGGATAGTGTCGTTGTGATGCATCCCAATGGAATGGATGGGGTGAAGGCACTTTTTTCAGCGCTTTATGGTGGGTTTCGCGCCACCATGCTCAACTTAGCCGCTGGGCCCGATGCGCTTGGCTATGCCATGGAACATTGCAAGGCTACCGTCGCCTTTGTCCATGAAAGCCAGATCGACATATTTGATAAAGTTAAACCCCTGCAATTAAACCTTTATGCATCGACCGATCAGCGATCAGCGTTGCATGACATTGCCTCTGGGGATGATGCGCTTTTGATGTACACTTCAGGCACGACAGGCCGACCAAAAGGTGTCGTCCATACCCAATCGAGTCTCTTGGCAGGGGGGTGGACGGTCAGTGTTGCCCATCAATTAACCCCAGCCGATCGCGGCATGGGCGTATTGCCATTTTTCCATATCAATGGGCTTTGTGTAACTGTTATGGGCAGCCTTGTTTCTGGCGGTTCACTCGCCATGGTGTCACGGTTTTCAGCCAGTAAATTTTGGCAACAGGCTGAGCAAAGTGAGATTACGTGGTTTTCGGTAGTGCCAACTATTATCAGCCACTTACTCCATGGCGACATAGAACCTAGCCATGAAGTCAAACAACGGATAAGGTTTGCGCGCTCCGCATCATCAGCGCTTGCGGTTGAAACTCAGCGCGCTTTCCAAGATCGATTTGGCCTTGCCATTGTTGAATCGCTAGGCCTGACGGAAACAGCTGCCCAATGCCTTGTTAATCCATTGGACCCCGCCCTCCATAAGATCGGGTCAGCCGGAAAGGCTATTAGCAATGAAGCCCGTATCGCCGATGACTTTGGGGTTGAATGCCCCAGAGGGGTGGAAGGTGAAATTCAGATTCGTGGCCCGAATGTCATGAAGGAATATCTCTATAACCCTGAAGCCACCGATGCGACTTTTGTTGGTGACTGGTTACGGACAGGTGATCTGGGGCGTATGGACGAAGATGGTTATGTTTTCGTTACAGGCCGGCTGAAAGAACTCATCATCAAAGGCGGGGAAAATATTGCCCCGCGTGAAATTGATGAAGCGCTTTATGAGCATCCTGATGTGGTGGAGGCTGCGGCCTTTGCAAGGCCATGCTCGCAATATGGTGAGCGTGTAGAAGCTGCTGTTCGCCTTAACGAAACATCAAAGGCCAGCAGTGAAGAGTTGCGGGCACTTTGCATCGAAAAAGTAGGTTCGTTCAAGGCTCCTGATCAGGTGCATATTTTGCCTGAATTGCCAAAAGGGCCATCAGGGAAGATACAACGTTTATATCTAAACGATCTACTCTATGGGTCTTAAAACAACCCGATCATAATCAGCCTCGTCCCCATGATCAAAAACGCAATCAACACCGCTTTGCGAAATAACTCTTGGCTAACGCGGGTTCGTAACTTCTCCCCAATATGAAAGCCTATTAATACAATACATAGGGCAAGGGCTGATTTAATCAGAATTGGTACCGTTAATATACCAGCCACGACTTGCCCGGCGCCCAAGGGTAAGACACCTGATAAAAATAAAAACCCAGTAACGCCAATAAACTGTTCTTTTGATATATTGCGCGCCACCAAAAACATCGCCACTGTCGGCGACCAAATTGAACTGATGCCACCTAAGACACCTGACAAAACACCAAAGCCCAGATGCCAACCCCGGCTTGGTCCAATATTGATCTTAATTCCCAACAGCGAATTTAAGGAAAACAGCACCATGGCAACGCCAATCGCAACGGTCAAAAGAGCCGTTGGATAATCGGCGATAAACATTGATGTGACAAAAATCGAGATGCTTATGGCGAGCGCAAAAAGCCAATACTCTTTCATGATGCTTATTTTGTTCGGCGCATGGGCAAATTGCAAAAAATTAGTGCCAAGGATGGAAAGCCACAATAAAGGAATGGCCTCTGTTGGCGGCATCACTAGCGTTAAAAAAGCCATGGAAGCCGCCGGTAAACCAATGCCAAGAAACCCTTTAACAATGGCGGCAAAAAGAAAAATGACAACAAGTAGCATGGCTTGACCAAGGTCAAATGATGCCATGAGTTGGGTGATGATATCGGTCATTTCGACCACGCTCGATCTATCAACACCGCAAGGCTATCGGCTTGACGTGTTGTGACATCTTTGATCTGGCAGCGGCAGGAAAACCCATCTGCAACAATGATGGTGTCATCTGATGCGGCGCGCAGGGTGGGCGCAAGTGATAGTTCGGCCATTTGCCGAGATGCTTCGGCTGTTTCGGCCTGATACCCAAAGACACCAGCCATTCCGCAACAAGAACTGTCGATCATCTCTGCTTTTGCTCCAGCAATGTTATTAACAGCATTGACAGTATGTTGCGCCACGCCCATAGATTTTTGGTGACAATGCCCATGAACCAAAACCTTAGCATCAGGCATTTTTAGCCCTTTTGGCGTGTTATTAACAATATATTCAGCAAAAGTTAGTATCTTCGCGCCATGGGCCGCGGTCCAGTCAGGAATCAAATTCACCGCTTCATCACGGAACATCAAGGTGCAAGACGGCTCCAATCCGACAATGGTCTTGCCGGCATCCAGTGCCTTCCTGAAAGCATCTGTTGTGCGGGTCATCTCAGTTATGGCTTTTTCAATTTTTCCTGCTGAAAGATAGGTTCGGCCACAACAGAGCGCAGAGCCTGGCGCAGAAACCACGCCTACGCTTTTGCCTGTTCGAGCAATGACCCGTTCTGCTGCCCGCAATGTTTCAGGGTCAAAATAACGATTAAATGTATCGGCAAATAACAACACATCAGGATCATGAGGATTTTTCGATAGACTTTGAAAAGGTTTTTGGAATTTTGGCAATGGCCGTTTGCGATCAAACCCAACCATCCCCCTTAATTTGAGCGCAGCATTGGCCAGTGGAGTCATTTTTGCGGCAATTGGCGCCATGCGCGGTAAGGTTGCGATGATCAAGTCACGAAGGCTAAGCCCCTGTTTTTTGGCTCGTGCTGCTTGAACCTCGGTTTTCATCTTTGCCATATCTATCGACATTGGACATTCTGATTGGCATGCTTTGCAACCAACACAAAGCGCCATGGCATCCGCCATCTCATCAGAGGTAAACGCATCACTTCCCAATTGGCCGGTCAGCGCCAAACGCAATACATTGGCACGGCCTCGGGTTAGGTCTTTTTCTTGGCCAGTGACGCGGAAAGATGGACACATGACTCCACCGTTGGATTTTCGGCAGGCGCCATTATTATTGCACATTTCCGCAGCACCACTCAGCCCTCCAGGCCAATCTTTCCAATCGAACACAGTCTCTATATTTTGAACAGCATAGTCATTTGGCCAGCGCGTTAATCTGCGGTCATCCATTTTTGGGGAGCGAGTGATCTTGCCCGGATTCAGAATGGCATCTGGATCAAAACGATCTTTGATTGTCTCAAAAATCTGAACCATTTTGGAGCCATACATTTTTTCATGAAATTCGGATCGGACAATGCCATCGCCATGTTCGCCTGAATGAGAGCCTTTGAAATTTGCCACCAAATCAAAAGCCTCTTCAGCAATAGCACGCATTTGTTTGAGCCCAAGGTCTTGGCGAAGGTTCAAAACAGGCCTGACATGCAACAACCCCACAGACGCGTGGGCATACCATGTTCCATCGGTGCCATGCTTGTGGAACACGTCCGTTAAACGGCTGGTAAAATCTGCTAAATGTTCAAGCGGAACTGCGCAATCCTCAACAAATGAAACAGGTTTGCCCTCACTTCGCATCGACATCATAATATTGAGCCCTTGGGTTCGCACACTCCAAATCCGTGCTTGGAATTGAGGGTCTTCGACTTCAACCACACCGCCTTCAGCCTTTCCGGGATCATTCCAAACAAATCCCAGATCAGCCATTAAATGACCCAAAGCCGTCAGGCGGCGGCGGTTTTCATCAGCATCTTCAGCGAATTCAACCAACAACAGCGCTTCTGGATTTCCGCGCACGAAACTATCAACGATTGGCCGAAACTGGGGGATATCACGACCTAACTTAATCATATTATGGTCAACCAATTCCACGGCGACAGGCCTGAGTTTAACAATATGTTGCGCCGCATCCATCGCAGCATGGAAAGTGGGGAAATGGCAAACCCCAAGGGTTTTTGTTTTGAGAAGAGGCGATAATTTAAGATCAATTGATTTGGTGATCGCCAAGGTGCCTTCAGACCCTATTAAAAGTTCGTGCATATGTGGCTGATCGCCCAAAAGAGCGTCAATGTTATATCCACCAACACGGCGCTGAACCTTGGGGAAGCGGCTTAAGATTTCATCTTTTTCGCGGGCTGCCAGCTCCATCAGATCAGCGTCAATTTTATAATTGTGATCGGCTAGCCCAAACTGGCGCAAGGTGCCATCCGCCAGCATCGCCTCAAGCCCCATCACATTATCTTGCATTTTCCCGTAACGTATAGAGCGCGAGCCACAAGAATTATTGGCAGCCATACCACCTAGGGTTGCCCGAGATGAGGTTGAGACATCAACAGGAAACCACCAGCCATCGGCTTTTAATTGAAGATTAAGATGATCCAGCACCAGGCCGGGTTGGACACGCGCATGGCCTGCCTCGGCATCATAACTGAGCACTTGATTGAGATGCTGGGTAAAATCCACAACAAGGGCATTATTGACGGTCTGGCCTGACTGAGATGTGCCACCCCCTCGGGGCAATAGCGCAATCCCCTCGGATTTGGCGAAATCAAGTGCAGCCTCAACATCTTCCCATCTTTTGGGGATCAAAATCGCCTTTGGCATGATCTGATAAATCGAAGCATCGGTGG
The DNA here is from genome assembly GCA_964399415.1 of uncultured Hyphomicrobiales bacterium. Taxonomy (GTDB): domain Bacteria; phylum Pseudomonadota; class Alphaproteobacteria; order Puniceispirillales; family UBA1172; genus JAGWAQ01. The sequence goes on along the minus strand of CAYNQW010000093.1, from coordinate 517 downwards.
CATATCTGCCCCGATCAAAAGGCTGATCAAGAACCTGACCTTCAATTCTTTTTTTTAACCGTTGATAATCAACCATAAACCTTGACCTCTCATTCTTTAACATTCACTGTTGAAACAAACGAGTGCAACCATTTTTGGAATAAAATATGCGATCAGGACGTCATTTTTTGCAAATTCCCGGCCCTACCAATACGCCTGAACGTATTCTTCGGGCGATGCATCGTTCTGTTATCGACCACCGTGGACCTGAGTTCTCTGAACTAGGGTATGGGATTTTGCAAGACCTGAAGCCTATCTTCAAAACCAACCAAAGGATTGTGATTTACCCTGCTTCCGGCACAGGCGCATGGGAAGCCGCTTTGGTTAATACGCTGTCCCAAGGTGATAAAGTCCTTATGTATGAAACAGGACAATTCGCAACGCTTTGGAAGACTATGGCAACCAAACTTGGTTTTGATCCTATTTTCATGCAAGGCAACTGGCGTGAGGGCGCAAATGCTGATGCTATTGGCGCGCA
>CAYNQW010000092.1:4540-7292 GCA_964399415.1 uncultured Hyphomicrobiales bacterium | reverse complement strand
TGTACCCCACATCACGCTGGCAAAGTCGCCAAATCCATCGACGGAAACCACAGCGGCATCGCGGAAAGGCGATACGAAGAAGGCACTCGCGAGGTGTGCGAGATGGTGCTCGACATTATCGATCCTAGCGCGGATTGTGTCGGGAATGACGCCAAGGGATGATGCGATGTCGTCGCGCACATTATGTACTTTGGCAGCATTCCTGAGGCGATCGGTAATCGCTCCCAAGCTGGGCTTGCGAGCAAAAGCGAAAAGTGCCTTGCGCATAGCGTTCGCACCGGGATTGCGGTTGATCGCGATGCGGTCCACCTCCGTTATGGCTACCCCGCCGGCATTAAGGCAATAACGAATTGCCTTAGTTGGTAGGCCAGCCCAGTGCTTGATTCGTCGAAAGCGCTCCTCTTCAGCCGCAGCGACGAGCTTGCCGTCAACGACTAGGCAGGCTGACGAGTCGCCATGAAAGGCATTTAATCCCAAAATGATCATGCTACTCCTTCTATAATCGATGCAAGTTTCTTGTAGATACCGAGATGCTTCTCGGCCTGGCTCTGTAGGGAAAATCGGGCGGTGATGGCTTCCTGTGCCAGCTTGCCCATACTTTGCCGTTCAGCAATGCTGATTCCGGCGACATGTTCAATAGCTGCTGCCAGGGCTGACGAAGACTCGCTCTGAACCACAATGCCGCAACCCGCAACCTCCAGGATCTCGCGAACGTCCCCGACATCAGTGGCGATACATACACATCCAGCTGCCATGGCCTCCAGCAGTGCAAGCGGACAGGCTTCACTTCTCGACGGCAACACGAATACATCTGAATCTACCATCAGGGCTCGAACCTCCTCTGGTGATCGCCAGCCGGCAAAGCGGGTCCGCCGTGTAGGTGACTCCAGCCGATCGGCATGTTCGCGAAGATCTTGTGCATAGCCAGAATAAGTCTGCAACTCAGACCCGACGATTACTAGCTCCCAGGGTTGTCCTACTGTCTCTAGGGCAGCCAGGAGCACGTCGGCACCCTTTAGCGGATTTAGATTTCCAACACTGAGGATGCGTAGTCGTGGAACACCGTCAAAAGGACACGGGTCGGATTTTCTCCCAGACCAGAAATCGAGATCGACGGCACCGGGAATCAGAGTTGCATCTGGCAGACTGAAGACTGCGGCAGCCTTTTTGGCCACTACTACCATACGGTGTGGTATTCCTGCGGCCATCATCTTTCCCAAAGCGACTAGTGCGAGGAAGCCTCCTACTGTCTCGTGAAAATGCCAAACCATCGGAATATTCATGATGCGTGCAGCCACGATAGGTGCAAGGTTGGCGGCGCCATGAACGTCGAAAACGACATGCTGTCTCGACTTGCGTCGCCGAAAGCGCCAGCAAAGCCAAACTGCATTTAAAAGAACCTCAAGTGGATACAGCCAGCGAATCGTATGCCTGAAATTTAGAAGGGCAATATCAGTCAAAGGGCCGCGCCCTGCTGTTACTAACGTCGATTTGACAAATGGAGCCAGGCTATTTGCTAGGCTTCTCACATAAATATGTGGCCCGCCGACACGGTGATCGAGGATGAAGTGAAATACTCTGATCATCATTGAAAACGGTGCGGTTCTAAATTGCTTTGAGTGAGTCGTGGCAGCGCACTACCTGCAGATACATTGCCTCGTATTGGGGGCCGATACGCTCCAGTGAATATTCGTCGGCAGCCAGCCTTGCTGCAGCGGCACCCAACTCCTTTCTCATTTCAGAATTTCCCAGTAAAAGCATCAACAAGTCGCAGCACTCCTCGTGGGTTCTATACACTGCACCATGACGTCGATTGACTATTGGAATTCCCTCAAAGGCGATTGCCGATCCGAGTACGGCTCGACCGAGCGCCATCGCTTGTACCGTACGTGTCTTTGCTCCCGGCGCTCCCGCACTATCGGGTAATAGCAGCACGTCGGATGCAGAGAGAAAGTCCTCGAAGCTATCGACCCAGGCCAAGTATTCGATCTGGGAATGCTCCTTCAATTCGCGTTTCAATGAAGCTGAGATTCGGCGACCCAAAACGCGCACACGAAGCGCAGGATAGGCGCCAGAAACGACTGGCAGCACTAGTCGCATGAACTCACGAAACCCCACTGCGATCGCGGGATCACCTAGATTGCCACAGACAGTAATTATAGGAGCGCCGGATTGTTCCTTTCGTGGATACAACGCACTAACCCCCTGTGTGTATCCGCTGGTAATCGGGACTACCGTGACGCTGGCCTTCGGCGCTACGCTAGCGAGATAATCGCGATCGATTTCTGAAACCACGTGTATTTTGCTGAAGTCTGCATAGTGCTTGCGTTCATACCGCGCAAGAAGTAAGGATGCCGCACGCAGCCGCAGGCCTAAAGTAAGAGACGTGACATTTTCGGAAAGACGACGGTACACCAATGAAGTAGCATCGTTCGGTGAATGAATCGAAGGTATGTCTCGGCAGTTTCGGTGATAAGGGGCCATGTTGATGATGTCGAAGTGAATCGCATCGTAGCTACCGGTTTGCTTAATTGCATCGATACGCTTAAGCATTTCGGGGCTCGAGTAACGCACAAGCGAAGGCGGACGCAAGAGAATCAGATTCGTAAGCGTTCGGAAAATACGCGCAATCCAGCTGGGCGGGGACACAATCCAAACTTCCCCAATTGATGGAATATGCTGACGTAGGCCTGCAACATCAGCACGATCGATGTCACCGAAGCAGATCAGGTCACATTTGTGTCTCACCGAT
>CAYNQW010000092.1:0-4530 GCA_964399415.1 uncultured Hyphomicrobiales bacterium | reverse complement strand
CGCGCCCACCATCAGCAGGCGGAAATGGAAAGCTCGGCAACACAAATAGAAGGCGCATGATGGGATCAGGCTCTCGCGCTAAGCTTTATCGCATGGTCGAAGAATTCCAAGGCGGCGAGCGTGGCGAGGCCGGTAGCAATCAAAAGAAAGTTACTGTCGAGGGTCCCATCAGTGAGACTGATAAATAGCACCCATAGGAAAAAAGTGTTCGCCAATGGCGACCAAAGCATTCGTCCTCTGTAAATCCAGCGAGGCAGCCACACGCACAGCAGGGCTAGCGCAACGCCCCCTGTAGCCAGCCCCGCCCAGCCCCCAGCAAGATAGAACCAGCCGACGAATCCAGGGGCGAATAACGTGTAGGCCTCGACCGGAACTTTGTAGATATTGAAATTCAGATATCCTGTGACACCAAATGGAGTTCGAATTATCTCTGTGAGCCTAGATCCCAAAGGATAATCCATTAAACCACTTACGGCCCACGCTGTCTCCAAGCCCGGTATTCGGGTATATATGGAATAAATACCACTCTTCAGCACAACCCCAACATCCTTGTTTACATAATTAAATGCGTAAACAATGTTTTCGAAAAAACCAGAGTCATTTTGAGATTGAAGAATTCTGTAATAAGTCACTATCGGAAACAAAAATATTGCACCACCTGCTATTCCAGCCAGTACAAGAATCTCTTTGCGGCGAAGCTTTACTCCACCTGATGCACAAAGGAAGATCACAAGAAGAGCACACAGAAGAATGCTGCTCCGACTTCCACGCAATAAAGTATCACTCACACCATGCAGGGCTAAGAGAACCCAACCCAACCCAATTAGACGTCGATTCTCCATGCGACTAGCTTGGTAGATAACAGCCAAGATCAGTAATGGAATAAGAACATGGCGCGCATAATAAATTACTCCTTTTAATCTGAACGGCAAAGGCTCACCAGGAGAAACCCCCATTTGGCCGATTCGGTAAACATAGGCAACATAGCCAAGAGTTACCATCAAAAATAATATGGCTAGAGTTGCTAAATAGCCGATTCTGGCGCGCTCGCAAGCTGGACTAGGAGGAGGGTTGTGTCCTTTTTTTCTTTGGACACAATTTCTTCTGCCATACAGCAATCCTGCAGCAATGCAGAATATACAGAACAAAAAACTAGATAGCTTTAGTGCAACCAACGAGCCAGAACGATCAACATGAAGATACAGCATCCTAACGCTGTCGGGGCTTATGTTGGCAAAGAGTTCAGGACTGCTAACAAGTAGTGGGTAACGAAAATAATAAAATAGGATGAATAAAAACAAAACCAGCCAGACCGGGATCGTGTCTTCGCGAAATGAGTCGACGTAGTAAAGTAGCCAAGCGCAGGCAAAAAATGATGCTGCAAAATAAAGTGCCGACTCCGGGGCACTCATTAAATAAGCAAGGGGAAAGGCAAGTAGAATAAGCCAGCGCAATTTAGTAGGCGATATTGTAGCGATGGTTAATCGAATCATTATGGAGTATCGCCACGATTAATAATCGATTTTGCTCGGGTGCGAAGTTCAGGGGAGAGCCAAACGGCAGCCATAAAAGACGCGAAAGTTGTAATGCACAGAAAGCTTGCTTGCAGCAGTCGCCCCGTTTCTGGTTGAGGCGCATAGAGAGAGAAAAGCCAGGCGATTGTCAAGGCACCTGTCAATGGTATCGTTGCATCCCACGCTAACCAGCGAAAGCCTTCGCCACGCATGCAACCGCGATGTGCGAAAAACAAGACGATACTGGCCTGAAGTGCTGTGATGCCGAGCCAAGCATAGGTTGCCTCTGTCACACCATAGGCAACTGCACTCGGCAGTGCAAATAGCGTTAACAATACCGCACATACGCCTGTCACTGCCAAGCTCAAGGGGGTGCCAGCAACCAGTTGAATGTTGTGGCCGATATGGCCGAGGCAGTTGGCCAAGGCAGCAGCAGCCAAAATGGATAGGAAATGAGAAGTTTCGCCGGCAAGTGCCATATCGCCTGACCAGACATAAAGGACAGGCATCGAAAAAAGCATTAGAACAATAGCTATAGAACCGGTCACAGCGGTTACCAACTGGCTGCTGGCATGATGAAGTCGGATTAGCCCGGCACGATTCCCGCAAGCATGCATGCCAACCATGCTGGGATAGAAACCTTGGGTAATAGGAACGACGAACAGATAGAGAGTGCTGGCCGCTACTGCGGCAAGTGCATAGCGCCCGAACTCGGCAAGCTCGAGAACAGCAGATAGGATCAGCTTGTCCAGGTTCGCCATCATGATTGAGAGTCCGGCAACTACGGCCATTCCAGCTGAAAATCGCCAGACGGAGGCCAAGGTATTGGAAGAAAATCGCGGCCATCGTTCTGCTGAAGGAAGGAAACGATACGCAAGGATTGCAAATAAGACCAAAGATGTCAGAGACACCAATACCTGCCAGACGAAGAAAGAAACGATGTCTGCATGACCGTAGTGCAGTACCCCAACGGCGCCAGCGTATCTTATGGTTGCCATAAGCGCGTTCGCGGCGTTCAGGTGTGGCTGCCTCTCAAGGCCAATGAGCACACCACGGTAGACCCCTTCCTGTAGTCGGACTGCGATGACAACGCCCATTAGGGTAATCGCGAGAACCACCGATTCAGTCTCCAGCTGGGTAGACGTGATCCACTCGCTTGCAAGGCGATCAGAGAGTCCCCATACAATTAACGCAAGAAAAATGTTGGATGCGCAGCCGAAAATCTCGCAGGACCTTATCAGATCACGCAGCGATTGTTTCGTGCGCCCCCCGTTACCCTGGCGAGCCACCTCGCGCGTGAGTGTCGGGGTAATTCCTAGGTCGAATACAGAAAGTACCGATTGAAGTACAGCAAAGAAACCAATCAGTCCGTAAGACTCAAAGCCGAGAGTAGCAACATAAATAGGCAAAAAAGCAATTGCCATCAATGCCGACCATCCCTGACCAAAATAGTTGGCAACGACGTTGCTCGTGATCTTGCGTGACTCTCCTGCCATTATCGATGCGGATCAGGTATGGCTGACAGGGTCGCAAGTTCGTGACGCACCATACGCTGAACCATCTCATCGAAGGTCACTGTAGGTGACCATCCAGTGCGTCGACGCAGACGTCCGGAGTCACCGATCCGTGTTTCGACGTTTTTCGTCAGCAGATCCGGCCGCACCCTGACATGATCCCGGTAGTCCAGCCCGACGCAGCGAAAGGCGATCTCGACGAAATCCCGCACCGTATGTGACACACCAGTAGCAACGACGTAGTCGTCCGGGATATCGGCCTGAAGGACACGCCACATCGCTTCGACGTAGTCTGGTGCGAACCCCCAATCGACAGCGGCGTCGAGATTGCCGACTTCAATTATCTCGCTCATTCCGCACGCGATCCGTGCAGCGCCGATCGCGATCTTTCGCGACAAGAAGTGCGGCGCACGCAAGCTTGATTCATGATTGAAGAGAATACCACAACTCGCGAACACCCCCCGGTGGTCTCGGTAGTAACGGCATGCAAGCATGCCAGCATATTTGGTAATCGCATAGATGCTACTAGGTGCTGGCACAGAACTTTCATCCAGCAGGCATTGACCAGAGTCGGGAAAGATATGGGATGAAGCGGCGAAGAACAGGCGTGCTTTGGGTAATTGGCAGGTAATCGCCTCAAGAAAGTGTATGGTGGCCGTCGTATGTGTCGCCTGGCTCTTTTCGAACAGTTCTTCATCGGATTCAAAGCAGGACTCGGATGAGTGATGGCAGGCCGCCAAAAGGTAAATTTCATCGGGACGGCAGTCGCTAATTAGGGCTCTGACTGACGCAGCATGGGTTATGTCGATATCGCTGCAAGACACCCCGACTACGTGATAATCATTCTTTCGCAGAAGATGCTTCAAGTGACACCCGTCCTGACCGCGACTACCAACGATGATCGCTGTGCGATTACATTCCTTTTGAATTTCACTCAAGGGACAACTACCTCCAGCTTGGGAAGCGGAAATATAAGCCGTTGCCCCATGTAGTCGGGATTACTGAGGAAGTTGTCACGGAAATGCCAAGGGAGAACGAGTAGGTAATCAGGCCTGCTGGCCAAAACTTTTTTCTCATCTTCGATTGGAATCCAGGTGCCAGGGGTCACCGCTCCGAACTTATCGGGATTAACTTCTCCGATCATTTCGATGTCATTGGTGGTCAGCTTGCAATACTGCAGAAGGACATTACCTTTAGTAGAGGCTCCGATCCCACAGACGCGCTTACCGTCTGCCTTCGCTCTCGCGAGAAAAGACTTGAGATCGTCGCATACACTCTCGATCTTGGTTGTGAAATTGGCGTAGGTATCCAGCCTATCTAGGCCTAGGACCTCCTCTCGGCGAAGTGCATTGTCCACAATGTGTGGTACTTCAGGATAGAGCGCATTCCGATGAGCGGCGGCGACCGAGAAACTACCGCCGTTGACATCGTTGAACTCGACATCGACAATTCTCATGCCTGCCCGATCGAGCAGCCATTCGATCTGCCTGAGACCGTAATAT
>CAYNQW010000091.1:0-7304 GCA_964399415.1 uncultured Hyphomicrobiales bacterium | reverse complement strand
CCTTGTAAAGAAATAACCCGGCGCTCGAATGGGGGCTTTGGGGACTGCTTCAATATCCGTTCAAACCAGCGCGGGGGTTGGCGCCGCGGTGATCCAGCCACCGCCTAAAACCACGTCAGGATTTTCCGCATCATAGAGCACCGCCGCCTGCCCTGTGGCGATGCCGTATTGCGGCTCATCAAGGCTGATCTGCGCCGCCCCACCATCCGCCCCGCCATCGGCCTCTGGCCAAGCCATAATATGGGCAGGCAAGGCTGGAGCGGTGTTCCGCAATCGCGCAAGCACCGGCTGATCTGGGCGCGGCGGTGTTTGGCTGATCCAATTCGTGTCTTGAAGTTCGACCTTCGCGCAAGACAGCATTTCTTTTTCACCGACAATAACCTTGTGGTTCGCCGCATCAATGCCAATGACATAAAGCGGCGCGTCCGATTCCTTGCGGCCACCAATCCCCAACCCGCGGCGTTGCCCGATGGTGTAATCAATCACCCCTTGATGCTGACCCAGCACCGTGCCGTCATGATGGACGATCTCACCCGCTTCGACCGCGCCAGGACGAAGCCGCCGCACCACATCGCCGTATCGGCCATTTGGCACAAAACAAATGTCTTGGGAATCCGGCTTATCGGCGATGGTCAGCCCAAAGCGTTTCGCATGGGCGCGGGTTTCGTCTTTATCCATGCCCCCCAAGGGAAAGCGCAAGTAATCCAATTGTTCCGGCGTCGTCGCGAAGAGAAAATACGATTGATCCTTGCCGTCATCGACCCCGCGCAACAATCGCGGTGAGCCGTCTTTGATCTCACGCCGCACATAATGCCCTGTCGCCAAACAAGCCGCGCCAAGATCACGCGCTGTCTTCAGCAAATCGACAAATTTCACCGTTTGATTGCACCGCACGCAAGGGATCGGGGTTTCGCCGCGCAAATAACTATCGGCGAAATCATCCATCACTTGCGCTTGAAAACGCGATTCGTAATCCAGCACATAATGTTTGATGCCAAGATTCGCCGCGACGGTGCGCGCATCGTGAATATCTGATCCGGCACAACACGCGCCTTTGGCTTTCACCGCTTCCCCATGGTCATAGAGCTGCAAGGTGATGCCCACGACATCATAGCCTTGTTCCACCAGCAGCGCCGCGGTCACCGAACTGTCAACGCCGCCGGACATCGCCACCACCACCCGCGTTTCTTCAGGCGAGGTAGGCAAACCGAGGGAATTCAGCCCCGATGCGGCAGGCGGTATCGGTGATGGAGCGGCTGATGCCATTAATCGTCCTCAGGCAAACGCACCTTGAGGCCATCAAGGGCGTCGGTCAATTTGATCTGGCAGCCTAGGCGCGAGGTTTCTTCAAGGCCAAACGCCAAATCCAACATATCTTCTTCGTCTTCCGATGGCGCGCCCGTGGCTTCAACCCAAGCCGGATCCACCACCACATGGCAAGTGGCGCAAGACAGGCTGCCGCCGCACGTCCCTTCGATGCCAATGCCATTATCACGGCCAATTTCCATGATGCTAAGCCCAGCGTCAGCATTAACGGTAACTTCGCTTCCGTCGCGTTTGACAAAAATCACTGATGGCATTGGTCTTCCTTCCTTTCGATGGTCAGCGTTACTGCTGGTCGGTTTCTATCAAAATCAGGCTTGCTTATAGAGGTTCAGCCAAGTTTCGGCAAGCCTATCGAAATCATCAGCCGTGGTCGCCCAGCCGCTGGAAATACGAATGGTATTCGCCGCCAAATCGCCTGCGCCCATCGCGGTTAAGACATGGCTTGCCCCCACTTTGCCCGAAGAACACGCCGCGCCTGCGCTGAGGGCTATCCCCGCTAGGTCAAAACTCATGATCTGGGTTTCAGCAAGACGCCCGGGCATGGCAATCGCCGTGGTGTTGGGCAAACGTGATGCGCCTTGACCAAAGACCACCGCGTCTGGTGCTTCCGCCAAGAGACGCGATTCTAAAGCATCATGGTGCTGGCGAAGTTCTTCTAATGTTAAATGCGATACGCCACTCACCCGTGCCGCCGCACCAAAACCAATGATCCCACTTAAGTTTTCTGTCCCTGGACGGCGGTTTTTTTCTTGGCCACCGCCGCTCATTCTTGGAAAAGACGCCAACCCTTCACGCTGGATCAAGGCGCCAATGCCCGTCGCCGCGCCAATCTTATGCCCTGAGATTGACATCAGGTCTAAGCCAAGCCCTGCAAAATCAAGATCAATCTTGCCAAGAGCCTGCACCGCATCGCTGTGAACCAAATGACCGAATGCACGAGCGATGGTGATAATCTCCGCAAGCGGTTGAATCACGCCAGTTTCGTTATTCGCCGCCATGATCGAAATTAGGCTGCCTTCAGGGGCGTTGCGCGCGGCTTGTTCAAGCGCGTCTAAATCCACCACGCCATGAGGATCAACCACCACCCGCAGGGCTTCAGGGCTGTTGTCGAGCACCGCCGCATGCTCGATGGTGCTGGTGATGATTTGCGGCGCGCCGCGCATCAAGGCCATGGCATTGGCTTCGGTGCCGCCGCTGGTGAAGATCACTTCTTCGGGTTTAGCGGAACAAAGCGCCGCCACGTCACGCCGAGCGGTTTCGATCTTATGGCGTGCCGCTTGACCAAAGCCATGCACCGATGAAGCATTTGCTGGCGGGCCAAGCGCATCTATCATGGCCGCCCGCGCCTCATCCTTCAGTGGGGCGGTGGCGTTGTAATCAAAATAAATGCTCACATTGGTGTCCGTTTTTCGGCGGGATGATCTGCATCGACATCAGGCTGACCTTTATTGGGCTTGCCTTCAAGCGCGTTGAGGCGTGACCGCAAGGATTGAACCTCATCCAACAACCCTGAAATCGCGCGATCTCGCGCATCCGCGGTTTGATCAACCGGCGTGCCGTAAGCGTTAAACACCGGCGCTTGATCAGGTTTCTTGGCGGCGATGGCGCGGGCTGGTATCCCCGTCACGGTGATGCCAATCGCCACATCTTTTACCACCACGGAATTTGCCCCCACCCGCGCGCATTTATTGACGGTTATAGGGCCAAGAATTTGCGCGCCAGCACCGACAATCACATCATCACCAATGGTGGGGTGACGTTTCATTTGGCGTTGGCTGTCGCTATCAACCGAAGGCAACACACCGCCCAAAGTGACACCATGGTAAAACGTCACGTCATCGCCAATTTCAGCGGTTTCCCCAATGACCACGCCCATGCCGTGATCAATAAAGAAACGGCGGCCAATCTTAGCGGCGGGGTGAATTTCAATGCCGGTCAGCCAACGCGCCACTTGCATGATCAACCGCGCCAGAAACTTCATCCGCCAATGCCATAGACGATGCGCCACGCGATAGGCCAGCATCACATGAACCGATGGGTATAAAAACAGCACACCAAGCCGGCTGCCCGCCGCGGGATCGCGGGCAATTACAGCGTCTAAGTCATCAAGAAATCGGGTCAGCATTGTTCCATCTTCTTTGGTGCATCTGCACGAGATATAAGTTTACGCCATATATAAGAAACGCGAATATCATTAATTTGGCCTTTTATCATCTATTTTTCAAGTTGTGTGGTTTCAATTTGCCCTTGTTTTTCACGGCTTTTTCTTGGAATTTCCGCGACATTACGATATAAGCCTTGATGCTCTTATTTTCTTGGAGATGTTCCACCTATGCCTGAAGTGATCATTAATGGGCCAGAAGGTCGCTTGGAAGCCCGCTATATGCCTGCCGCAGACCCCACGGCACCCCTTGCGCTGATTTTGCATCCTGAACCCAATCGTGGCGGCAATATGAACAACCGTGTATCGCTGGCGATGTATAAAAATTTCCAAGATCGCGGCTTTCATGTCATGCGATTCAATTTCCGCGGGGTAGGCCGATCAAAAGGCGTTTACAACAATGGTGAAGGGGAATTGTCCGATGCGGCCACCGCGCTGGATTGGATCGAAGCCCAATGCCCCAATGCCCGGTCTTGCTGGGTGGCGGGTTTCTCCTTTGGCGCATGGATTGGCATGCAATTGATGATGCGGCGCCCTGAAGTTCAAGGATTTGTTGCCGTGACTCCCCCCGCCACCGATAAAGATTTTACCTTTTTGGCGCCCTGCCCGTCTTCCGGGGTGATCCTGCATGGCGATGCTGACACGGTGGTTCCTGCCGAAGCTGTCAGCCGCTTGGTCGATCGCATCCAGACGCAACGCGGGGTCAAGGTTGACCTTCGCTTCATCAATGATGCCAACCATTTCTTTACCAGTCACCTTGATAATCTTATGGAAGAAATGGGCAATTACCTCGATGACGCCATGCCGGATATCGGCACACCTGCGCTTTAAGGCGACAACAGCAAAGGCTTAGGGTTCGTTTTTAGGACTGATGACCATGACTCCAAATTCTGATTTTCTCCGCATCATCACCGAACGTGGCTATATGCATCAGGCGACTAATTTTGAAGGCTTGGACGCCGCCGCTGTTGAAACTTGCCTGCCCGCTTATATTGGCTTTGATTGCACCGCCGATAGTTTGCATGTTGGCTCGCTTGTGCAAATCATGATGCTCCGCATCTTGCAACAAACTGGTCATAAGCCGATTGTTTTGATGGGCGGCGGCACCACGAAAGTTGGCGATCCATCGGGCAAAGACACTCAGCGGCCTTTGCTGTCTGATCAGGATATTGAAGACAATAAAAACGGCATCCGCCAAGTCTTTGAGAAATATCTTAAATTCGGTGATGGCCCTAGCGATGCGATTATGGTCGATAACGCGGAATGGCTCGATCAACTGGAATATATTTCGTTCCTACGCAATTACGGGATGCATTTTTCAATCAACCGGATGCTCGCCATGGACAGCGTCAAGTTAAGGCTTGATCGCGAACAGCCCATGAGTTTTCTGGAATTCAACTATTCGATTTTGCAGGCTTATGATTTTATGGAATTGCGCCGCCGTTATGGCTGTGTGTTGCAAATGGGTGGCTCTGACCAATGGGGCAATATTGTCACGGGGGTTGATCTGACCCGTCGTGTCGACAGCCAAGAAGTCTTTGGCCTGACCTCTCCTTTGATCACCACCGCTTCCGGCGCGAAAATGGGGAAATCAGCCCAAGGCGCGATTTGGCTCAATAAAGACAAATTACCGGTCTGGGATTTTTGGCAATTCTGGCGCAACACTGAAGATGGGGATATTGGCCGGTTCTTGCGGCTGTTTACCGAATTGCCGCTTGATGAAATCGCTCGTCTTGAAGCCTTGCAAGGCAGTGAAATCAATGACGCTAAAATCATCCTTGCCAATGAAGCGACCTCTTTGTGTCATTCCAAAGATGAAGCCTTGGAAGCGGCCAGCACCGCCGCCAAAGCCTTTAGCGAAGGCGGCACCACCGAAGGCTTGCCTGAAGTGTCGATCTCATCCCCTGATTTGAGCGTTATTGATGCGTTGAAAGCCGCTGAATTTGCCGCGTCAAATGGCGAAGCCCGGCGATTGATCCGTGGCGGCGGCGCAAGACTGAATGACGAACAAATCCAAGACGAAGAGCAAATGTTGAGCGCCGCTGATTTCAATGATCAAGGCAAGGCTAAAATCTCCTCCGGCAAAAAACGCCACGTCTTGCTGAGCCTCAATTGATCTTATCGAGCAGAAACCTGCCGTTTCATTTCTAACCGTTTTTCAGTCATGGGTTTACCTGTCACAGGTTTAATTGTTGTTGGCCGGCGAGGCGATGGTTGGTGATACGCGATCAACCGCTGGTTGCGGTTTTTCATCCTCATCGGGATCCTGCGTTAGCCGTTCACGTTCGCGCTTAATCCAATCCGGGCTAAACACATCGCGGAACAAACCCGGAATAATGCTAGAAGCATTCACCTCTGTTTCTGGATCATCAATACTGCCCTTTAAGGTGAATTGCGTGGCGAAAATGCCAGCGTTATCCAGACCGGTTAAGATTTGACCAATTAACGGCACATTGCCAATCACTTGGGTCACGGCAAAAAGTGGCAACAACAAACCGCTCACTTCAAGTTCACGAGGCTCAGGTTTCACCACCCCGACCAAATCCACCGCCAAAGCTGTCCCTGAGGCTCGAGCCTGATGGATGATGAAGCGGTCATCGCGTTTTTCAATCCTTGCATGCCCAATCTTAAAAGCCGTGCCATCGCCTTCGATTAACGAATACATCCCCGCAAGGCTAAGCACTGACATCATCCGCACAGCGGTCGGAGCTTCAATCACACGAAAATCTTCAAGATCAAAATTGGTTTCATAACCGCCATCATCGCTGGCGTTAAAGACGGTTTCCATATGCAATTTACCGCCGCGAATACCATCGACAACTTTCAAGGCTTTAAGCACTTGCCCAGCATTGTCCGCATCAATGGTCATGACCGAACCGCCTTCGTTTGACGGGCGAAGCATCAAACTGGCTTCAGCCCCGCCAATCAGACCACGACCTTCCATGACGTCGCCGCCTTGACCAAATTCAGCCTTTAAGGTGCTTTCGGTCATGAACGGTTTGCCTGAAAGGAATAAACTGCCCAAGACTTCGGCTTTGCCCTTGCCATTTTTTTCCGTGGTCAATTTGATGTTGCCCGCCAGCGATACTCGCTCATCAAGAACAACGCGATTAGCGGTGATATCCACATCCAGCGCCATGCCTTCTCCGGGGCTGTCTTCGCGGCGCAAGGGGGTTAAATCAATCAATTTCGCATCAGCGATAATGCGGATGCCGTCAACGCTGTCGCGTTCGAGGGTAATTTGGCTGATGTCATTCCCCGGCCAAGCAATGTGATCAAAATATGCCCCCAGCAACGCCCCCGATTGATCAAAATTGATTTGACCCTTGGCGCTTAAAAACTCACTCTCAAGGCGAATATCACCCATGGTGCGAATTTTGCCCTGCCCTATATCAAGGTCAGCCTTGAAACTTGCAGGTTCCCCCGGCAATTTGATCAAGCCGAAGCGATCAATATTGATGGTGGCATCGGCGAAATCGAGATTAACATCAAGCCGCATATCTTTTCCGCCCGCCGCGCGAAAAGCCTTAATTATGCCTGAGGTCTCCCCACCGAGATCAAGTTTAGCCTTGGCGTTGACCAAGGCCGTGGCGGCGGCACTTTTTTCCAAAGCGACATTGATATTAAGGTCACCGCGATGAATATAATCAACCGCCATCACCGCAGGCGCGCCATCAAGAACACCGCGACCCGTGATCGACAATTTACCGCTGTTCATGATGATTTCCATATTGGCATCATCAAGCGCCAACCCGCCGGGCAATCCATCCAACGCGGCGTCGACCACGCTTGCCGTTAGATTGGTGGTGATGCCGCC
>CAYNQW010000090.1:0-7370 GCA_964399415.1 uncultured Hyphomicrobiales bacterium | reverse complement strand
CCAACAATCGCAAACCCCGGCATGCCGTTGGAAAGATGCACCTGTACATCGACAGGGATCGTATCAATGCCATTAAAGGCCATGGTGCGGATGGCGGCTTGCATTACAGATATACACGTTTAAGTTGTATACAGTTTTGCAAAAGGATCAGCGTAACGCAACCCAAAGCATCATCATTTTCAGGAAATTAGCCTTTCAGGCGAGGCATCATTGACCCTAAAGGTTGACCGCCAAGAACATGGCCATGCAAATGCGGCACTTCTTGATTGCCATTTCGGCCGATATTGACGATGACGCGATAGCCGCCTTCCACCACCCCTGTTTTTTTGGCCACTTTGGCTAAAGCGCGAACCCAATCGGCCAATTCCGAATCGCTTGCTTGTTCCGCGAAATGCGTCAAATCTTGATACGGGCCTTTCGGGATCACCAGCACATGAGTTTCGGCAACGGGATTAATATCGGCAAAACTGTAGGTGCTATCTGTTTGGTCAACTTCGGAAGAAGGGATGCTGCCATCTAGAATTTTAGCAAAGATGTTATTGGGATCATAAGACGTCATGATGATTTCCTTTTAGAACTCCGTGGAAGGATTTCTTATTGAGGGGTTGACGATGGTTTGCGTTGGGCTTTTTCGGCGAGACCGGATTGACCTTCTCGGCGTTCCAATTCGCGCCAAACATCTTCCGCCTCTACCCCCGTTGAAGCCATCACCACCAGCAAATGATAGATCAAATCAGCGGCTTCACGGGTTAAAGCCTCGGCATCGCCTTTCATGGCTTCGATGGCCACTTCACCGGCTTCTTCATTCATTTTTTTGACGGGCAAATCCGGCGCGTTGGCGAGCAATGTTGCCGTCCAAGATTGATCTGGGCTTTCGCCACGGCGAGCGTTGATGGTGGCAAACAACCGGTCAAGCACATGTTCAGGCATAGGGTATCCTCTTTGCAATCATCCCGCGTTGATGCGATCGTTGCGCCGCACCGCTAAGCCTCGATTTTGCATGACGGCCTTGACCTCATCAACGGTCAATTCGCCAAAATGAAAAATAGATGCCGCCAACACAGCCGACGCATGGCCTTCAATCACCGCATCAGCCATATGATCAGCATGACCAGCACCGCCAGACGCGATCACCGGCACGGACACGGCATCAGACACGGCGCGAGTCAATTCAAGATCAAAACCATTTTTGGTGCCATCCGCGTCCATGGAAGTTAGTAGGATTTCCCCCGCCCCTCGGTTTGCTCCATCTTTGGCCCAAGCGATTGCGTCCATGCCCGTAGGGGTGCGGCCCCCATGGGTAAAGACTTCAAATTTACCTTCTGCGTTGCGCCGAGCATCAATTGCCAAAACCACGCATTGCCGGCCAAATCGTGATGCCGCGCGGGACAATAAATCAGGATCATTGACCGCGGATGAATTGACCGACACTTTATCCGCCCCCGCCAGCAATAAATTGCGATAGTCATCGACGGTGCGAACACCGCCGCCAACGGTTAACGGCATAAAACATTCCGCCGCGGTGCGGCGCACCACGTCAATAATCGTGTCTCGCCCTTCATGGCTTGCGGTGATATCAAGGAAACACAATTCATCGGCGCCAGCATCATTATAGACCCGCGCTTGTTCCACCGGATCACCAGCATCAACCAAATCCACAAAATTGATGCCTTTGACCACGCGGCCATTATTGACATCAAGGCAAGGGATGACGCGGGTGGCCAGCATTACGCCGCCTCCAACACAGACAAAGCTTCGGCCAAATCAAGACGGCCATCATAAAGCGCGCGACCGGTAATGACGCCATCAATGCCGCTATCATCCTTGGCTAAGGCGGTGATATCATCGATCGAAGCCACCCCGCCAGACGCTATAATTGGCAAGGATGTGGCGCGCGCCAAATCAGCCGTTGCTTCAAGATTAACCCCGGTGAGCGCACCATCACGCCCAATATCGGTGAAAATCACCGCCGCAACGCCGCTATCTTCAAACCGCCGCACCAAATCCAAGACCGGCATATCGGTGGTTTCGATCCAGCCTTCTGCCGCGATCATGCCGCCCCTTGCATCAGCCCCAACGGCAATCTGCCCAGGGAAAGTTTTGGCGGCGTCTTTAACCAATTGCGGATTCTTCAACGCGGCTGTACCCAAAATGACTCTTGTGACGCCCGCGTCAATCCAAGTTTCCACCCCCTCCATATCACGAATACCGCCACCCAATTGAACCGGAACGCCAGCTTTTAGAATGGATGTCACGGCTGACCGATTGACCGAATTACCTTCCACCGCGCCATCGAGATCAACCACATGAATCCAGCGGCAACCGGCGGCAACAAATTGCTCGGCCTGCTCACCGGGGTCATCGTTATAGGTGGTGACCGCGTTAAGATCGCCATAAAGCAAACGAACACAAGCGCCGTTTTTTATGTCAATGGCCGGATAAAGGTTCATTTGACTTCCTTATAGTAATAATACCCCGGTATATCTTTGCCATCGACATGAGCATATTTCGGATTGGTGCCAAAACGGATAAATCCAGCGCCTTCGTAACGGCGGATCGCGCTTTCTTGAGTCGAGCGAACATCAAGAGTGATCATTTTATACCCTTCGCTGCGGGAAAAGGCTTCGGCTTCATCCAACATACCCGGCGCCAAGCCATGCCCTCGCGCCCAAGGCGCCACAAAAAACGTGGTCAATTGACAGGCAAACCGTTGGGCTTCGTTGTTCTTTGGCGGTCGAACAATCTGACAACTGGCGGCAACAACGCCATCAATACGGCCAATGATCAAGACGCGCTCTGGGATTAACATGACGCCGCGCCAATAATCTTCGAGCACTTTTCGCGCAGGAGGTTTTAGCCAACCAAAACCGCCGCCATCTTCAATTGCCACTTCCGTCGCATCGCAGAGCTCATGCAAATCGCCATTTTCAAGCGTCGTCACGGTTTCAACGGACGTGATCGGTTTATGTGTACGTTCAGCCATATTGTTTCATCCCTTTAGAGGACTTCGCGTTAAGGTTTCCAGTTCAGCCAATTGGTCAGCAGCTTTTGGCCGACCCCTTGACTCTTTTCCGGGTGAAATTGTGTCCCAACCATATTCTGATCACCAATTGCGGCGACAACACGGCCGCCATAATCGGTGGTGGCAATCAAGTGATCATCCTTGGGCATGGTCATTTGATAACTATGAACAAAATAAACCGCATCCCCTGATGCCATCCCCGCAAAGACAGGATGCGAGGTCAAGAGATCAAGGCCATTCCATCCCATATGAGGGATCTTCAAAGCCAACCCATCTTTAGGCGCCGGATTGATGCGGTCAACCACCCCATCGATCCATCCAAGGCCAGGGGTTTCACCATCTTCCAAGCCGCGTTCAGCCATCAATTGCATGCCGACGCAAATGCCCAAAAAGGGTTGTTTTTTAATCATCACCGCTTCATTAAGCGCGTCCATCATGCCATTGACCGCCGCCAGATTACGGGCGCAATCGGCAAAAGCCCCCACCCCTGGCAAGACCACATAATCGGCATCGCGAACGTCTTCTGGCGACGAGGTTAAAAAACAATCATGGGGCAAATCCGCCCGGGTTGTCGCGGTTTTCAGCGATTGCAACACCGAATGCAGATTGCCGGACCCATAGTCGATCACAGCAACACGCATCAATCACATGCTCCCGCCCAACACACCTTTGGTCGAAGGCACGCGGCCTGATTCACGCGGATCAATCGTAATCGCAACCCGCAAAGCGCGCGCCACCGCCTTGAAACAAGATTCGATGATATGGTGAGCATTAACGCCATAACTGTTTTCAACATGAAGGGTGATGCCCGCCGATTGACTAAAGGCTTGGAAAAACTCACGAAAGACTTCGGTATCCATGTCACCAAGACGTGAGGTTGGCATTTCCACCCGCCAAACCAAAAAGGGGCGACCAGACACGTCAAGAGCAACCCGGCTTAGGGCTTCATCCATGGCCAAATCAAAAGACCCGTAGCGGCAAATGCCACTGCGATCACCAATCGCTTGGGCAAAAGCCGAACCCAACGCCCAGCCGCAATCTTCCACCGTATGATGGGTGTCGATATGCAAATCACCTTTGGCCTTGAGGTTAATATCCATCAGGCTGTGGCGTGCCAATTGATCGAGCATATGATCAAAAAACCCGATGCCTGTATCAATGCTTGATGCACCGCTGCCATCCAGATCAATCGCCACGTCAATGGCGGTTTCCTTGGTTTTACGGGAGATGTTTCCCTGTCTTTTGATGTCCTGCGCCATGTTGCTCTCCAGGCTGACATAAGATCAATGGGCTTTAACTAGCAGGATGTGGTGAATTTGACCAGAGTTTTGATGCAAAATCAAAGTGATTTGCGGCGTTCTTCGAGCCATTCGGCCATCAAACGCGCTTCTTCGT
This sequence comes from uncultured Hyphomicrobiales bacterium, assembly GCA_964399415.1. Lineage (GTDB taxonomy): Bacteria > Pseudomonadota > Alphaproteobacteria > Puniceispirillales > UBA1172 > JAGWAQ01. Next base: position 2,953 of record CAYNQW010000090.1, on the reverse strand, counting down.
CATCAACACGCGGCAAGACTTCGGCCATCAGATTGGCGGCGCGGGTGGCTTCAGCGCCTAGGTCGGTGGTGTCGATCACGGCGCGCGGCTTTGACAATCGCGCCAAATCTTTTAACGCTTCGGCATCATCCCAAATCAACCCTAAAATGGCACAGATGCGATCCACCATGACCGCCGAGGGTTGCCCTCTTTTGCCGGTTTCCAATTGCGACAGATAAGCAGAGGTGATGCCAAGCGTTTTGGCCATGGTGGTTAAGGTCATGCCCTTTTTTTCACGCAACTGCCGCAATTTGATGCCGAATGGGGTCATCCACGGCGCCTCAAATTGACATACCAAGCGCCGGCACCGCCATCTTTAATTTGCGCTTGGCAATAGGCGATCACATGCGCCGATAAAGGCGGTTCTTTCAACCAGACCGGCAAGTGATTTCGGATTTTGCCTTTATTCGCCAAACCTTTTCCCGTGATCACCAAGACATGACGGTGACCGTCTGCCGCTGCCGCTAATACAAAAGACTGCAACCGTTGATGCGCATCGGCAAGCGTCAGGCCATGAAGATCAATTTTTTTGCTGTATCCTGCTTGTCCGGATTTCATCGACCGCGCCGAGGCACGAGAAATTCCGCCATAACCTTGGCGATCCAAATCGGCTGGCGTCAGCCCCACAGCCTTCTTGCGCGGTGGTTCAGCGATAAGAGCCGGCTTTGGTTTTTTGGGATTGATCACCACCGCCGGTGCAATGGGGGTTGCGATTTTAGACTGCCGCGCCTGTCGCGCGATTTGCCCGCGGCTTGGCGTCACGGTTTCCGTAACTTTTTGCCAAAGCGTGTGATCGTCTTGATCTAAGCGCTTTTTGGCCATGGCGATTTCTCATCGACAAGAATTAGATGCAGACGCCGAGGCCCATGCGCGCCTAAAACCATCGTCGCTTCGACATCGGCGGTTCGGGAAGGGCCGGTGATAAAATTCACCGCCCGTGGCATCGGGTTGTTTTTCTTCCAATCGCGGAGTTTTTCCCAGCAGCCTTCGAGCCCTGCTTCGACATCTTTTTTGCTGATGACGATGATATCCACATCCGGCACAAAATTAAGAGTGGTTGGGGTATGTTCACTGGCAATCATCATGACGGTTCCTGTTTCCGCCGCCGCCGAAAGAGCAAGGCTGATGCCAACCATATCGCTGGTGGTTGCCGCGCCTATTCGCGTCCTGATCTCGTTACCGTCACCCCAATCGTAAGTCGAAAGGATGGGAGCCACCACAAGATCGCGAGGCAAATTCTGGCCTTTTAACCAGCCGGTCACCGAGGCTGGAATATCCGCAAAGCGCGGCACTTCAGCGATGGTGGCGTATTGCGCCGTCGCCGCTTGGATAAATTGATCCAATCTGGACTTGCCGCGCAGAGACCCTCGTTTCGGCGGCGCAATCGCACCGGGATGCGGTGTCTTCGCCCGGGATGCATTGGCTTGTTTCAGCCGAGCAAAAATTTCAGCGCGATCGTTGCGGGGGTTATTCATGCGCCTCTCCTTTTGGCGCACGGTTAGACGCATGATAGCGGGCAAAAAAACCGCCGCCTTCAGGGGCTATCACATCACGCGACTGCACCCAATGGCTGAGCAGCGGCAACCATGTAAAGACACGCTTCTGTCCCGCCATCCGCGCCAGCGTTTTTGTCATTATACCCGTAACAAAACGATAGAGGCGAGGCCGAGATGCCAAGGACGACCAAAGCGATAAAAACAGTCGTTGCTTTAGAGGCGTTATTTTTTGTTCAGTTTGTTTAACGCGCAAATTCCGCATCAATTTCGGCAAGGGGATCCGCATGGGGCAGACTTCTTGGCATTTGCCGCAAAAGGTCGAAGCATTGGGCAGGTCTTTCGTTTGTTCCAGCCCAACCAAAGAGGGGGTCAAGACTTTGCCCATAGGCCCTGAATAGACCCAACCATAGGCGTGGCCACCGATCGAAGCATAAACCGGGCAATGATTAAGGCACGCTGAACACCGAAGACAACGCAACATTTCGCGTTCGCTCCCCGCTAGCATCGTGCTGCGGCCATTATCCACAATAACCACATGGAAACTATCCGGCCCATCCAAATCCCCCGGGCGTCGCGGGCCGCTTGAAAGAGTGGTGTAAACGCTCATGTCTTGGCCAGTGGCGGAACGCGCCAACAGCCGCAACATCACCCCAGCGTCATCCATGGTTGGCAGAATTTTTTCCATGGAGGCCACCACGATATGCGTCTTGGCCAGCGTTTGCGTTAAATCGCCATTGCCTTCATTGGTGACGATAATGGTCGAGCCTGTTTCCGCGATCATAAAATTAGCGCCCGTGATGCCCGCATCGGCGGCGCCATATTTTTCGCGCAATTCTTGGCGTGCTTCTTCGGTCAGGGATTCGGCGGTGTCCATAGGTCGATTGGGATCAAGATGATCATGGGCATCGCGGAAGGTTTGAGCAATATCATGACGCTGCAGATGCGTCGCGGGGGCGATGATATGCGAAGGGCTTTCGCCGCGCAGTTGGATGATGTATTCCCCAAGATCTGTTTCAAGCGGCAAAATTCCATGCTGATCGAGAAAAGCGTTAAGCCCTAATTCTTCGGTGACCATGGATTTGCCTTTGGTCACGGTTTTGACGTCATATTGCCGGCATAGACCTAGAATCGTTTCTCGCGCGCTGTCTTCATCGGCGCACCAATGGACGTGACCACCATTGGCCACAACATTGGTTTCAAATTCTTCTAAATACTTGTCGATATGATCAAGCGTGTGCATCTTGATGGCGATGCCATGGTCACGATAATCATCAAATTCCGGCAGACCTGCCACCGCCTTGGCGCGATTGGGACGCAACGCGCCCGTGAGTTTTCCCATGGCGCCTTTGAGGTTGGCATCATCAACCGCTTGATGGACGTGATCGTTAAATTTTTGGGAGGACACTTCCATCTCAGCC
>CAYNQW010000089.1:0-7436 GCA_964399415.1 uncultured Hyphomicrobiales bacterium | reverse complement strand
CCACCGGCTTGCCCATATCCAAACTGTCCAAGAGGGCAAGTTCATCGAGATTGGCACGGATCAATTCGGCCAATCGCAACAAGACGGCTTTACGATTCATCGGCGTTTCATTGGACCATACGCCGGTTTCAAATCTTGCCCTGGCAATGCTAACCGCACGGTCAATATCCGCCGCGTCCCCTTCCGCCACTTGGGCAAGAACCTCACCCGTGGCAGGGTTGATGCTATCGAAGGTCTTTCCCGAAGCCGACGCCACAAACTGACCATCTAAAAACAAGCCATTGGCTGGTTTCAAGCCTGCCGCCAGATCGCTCCATTGTTTCATTGTATGAACAGACATCGTCTCCCCCTTCTTAACATCAAATGATTTTAACGTATCTATGTTCAGGTCAGTTTGTTCAATTTGCAACCATGAAAAATCAGCAATAAGGATTGCAAGCCTCGTAGAATATGCAAAAATAAAAATTCAAAGGGGGCGTTATGACCAAAATCGCTTTGCATATTGACCATATTGTTAAGGTTTATCCTCACCGCCATCATCCCGTGACTGCGCTGAAAGATGTGAGTTTTGATATTCACGACAATGAGTTTTTCACGTTGCTGGGCCCCTCGGGTTGCGGCAAGACAACCTTGTTGCGGATCATCGCTGGATTTGAAGATATCACCGATGGTCAAGTGCGGCTCTATGGTGACGATATCTCAACCTTGGCGCCGCACCAACGCCCGGTTAACACCGTCTTTCAGCAATATGCTTTATTCCCGCATTTGACGGTGGCGGAAAACGTGGCCTTTGGATTGAAACGTTTGGGGCAAAGCGCAGATGAGGTGAAATCACGCACAGACGCCATGCTTGACCTGATTCAGATGACCGAATTTGGCGCGCGCAAACCTCATGAACTTTCAGGCGGGCAACAGCAACGGGTGGCGCTTGCCCGTGCTCTTGCGCCTGCCCCGAAAGTTTTGCTTTTGGATGAACCGCTTTCGGCATTGGATTTGAAATTGCGGCAAGCCATGCGCGAGGAACTCAAGGCCATTCAAAAACAAACAGGAATCACCTTTGTTTTTGTCACCCATGATCAAGAAGAAGCCCTCGCCATGTCCGATCGCATCGCGGTGATGAGCAATGGTGAGGTGCAACAGATTGGAACGCCGCAAGAAATCTACAACAACCCCAGCAATCATTTCGTTGCCAATTTCATCGGGGAAGCCAATATCCTTGAGGTGATGGCCGAACCCATGCGTGGGCAAAAACTTCGGGTGAAACTGGCCAATGGCACACAATTTTCCCTCGAAATCGACCATAAGATTACTGCGGAAAAACCCATATCCATGATGATCAGGCCTGAGCACCTCAGCGTTAAACCTCTCGGCAAATCACCGCCAAAAACAGCCTTGGTGGGGACGGTGCAGGATCTGTCTTATCTCGGCACCGATACGCAATTGCACGTCCGGATTGATGACAGCATCTCGCTGCTGGCGCGGGTGCAAAATGACGCGGGCAAGGATGGCGTATTAACACAAGGTCAGCCGGTACAAATCGACATGAATCTCAACGCCATCCGTATGTTGGATCGCTAATGGCTGGGCTGTTGTCGTCATCACCGGCCAACAAAGCCGAAGCGTCGATCGTCGAAGGACGGCTTGGCCTTTTGTTGCTGCCATCTTGGGTGGTGATTGGCATTTTACTGGTGGTGCCAGTCTTGATCATGTTCGTCTATTCTTTTTTGACGCAAGATTTTCGAGGCGGCGTGATCTGGACTTTTACCCTTGAGGCTTACGATCAATTTTTTCTTGATCGCGGGCTTTTTGGCGATGAGCCGCCGCAAATCGAATGGACGTATCTGCTGATTTTTTGGCGGTCTTTCCTGCAAGCGTTATTCGCTATGATCTTCTGTTTGTTGATAGGGTTTCCAACCGCTTATTTTATGGCAACAAGCCCTCCGCAATCTCGCTCCATGCTGCTGTTTTTGGTCACAATTCCTTATTGGGTTAATCTCTTGATCCGCACCGTGTCGATGAAATTCTTGATCCGCGATACCGGCCCGATTAACGAATGGCTTCTTGCCATGGGCATGATTGATGAGCCGATCCGCATGATCAACACCGCGTTTGCGGTGCAGCTTGGCCTGTTTTATTCCTATCTGCCCTTTATGGTATTGCCAATTTACGCGTCGATTGAACGGTATAATTTTGTCCTCTCCGAAGCGGCGGCTGACCTCTATACCGGGCGCTGGACGACCTTGTTTCGGGTGGTGATCCCATCGGTAAAGCCTGGCATTATTGCGGGCTGTATTTTGGTCTTTATCCCCAGTTTAGGGGCATTTTTAGCCCCAGACCTTTTGGGCGGCGCGAAGAATTTTATGATCGGCTCGTTGGTTGAAGAACAATTCAAAGGGCAGGCTGGGGATTGGCCTTTCGGCGCGGCGGTGTCGATGATTTTGCTCACCATTATTATGGGGATCCTGTTGATCTATGCCCGCAACCAAACGCAAGCCACGTCACGAGGGCATTGAGATGGCGCGGGCAACAGAAAAGATCAAATGGTATCCGGGGTTTCGTGAAATCACGTTAGCGTGTTTTTTCATCCTCTATGCGCCGTTGATCATTGTCATGATCTATTCCTTTAACGCGTCGCAATCCATCACCATCTGGGGTGGGTTTAGCCTCGAATGGTATAGAGAGGTTTTCTATGGCGTTGAGGCTGGAAAGTTCAAAATCGCCACCGTGAATTCGCTGATCATCGCGGTGATGGCCGCGATTGTGTCGACTGTTATCGCCACCGCCGCCGCGCTCGCCATGGTGCGCGGCAAGGCGTTTAAGGGCAAATCCTTAACCTTTGGCCTTATCAATCTGCCGCTGATGGTGCCGGAAATTGTCACCGCTGTGGCGACGCTCATTTTCTTTTCGGTGATAGGATTTGAGCGTGGGTTGTTGAGCATTTTGCTTGCCCATATCGTTTTTTGCATCCCTTTTGCGTATTTGCCCATCGCGGCGCGCCTTCAGGGCATCTCAAGCATTTACGAACAAGCGGGGCGCGATCTATACGCCACCCCTGGGCAAACCTTTCGGCTGATACTTTTTCCGTTGATGGTGCCGGGCGTCCTTTCTGGATTTTTGCTCGCCTTTATCATTTCGCTGGATGATTTTATCATCACCAATTTTGTTAAAGGCGCCGGGGTGGAAACATTGCCCACGGCGATCTTCGGTGCGGTGAAGCAAGGAATTAAGCCAAATATCATGGCGATCTCGACCTTGATGTTAACGGTTTCCATCCTTTTGGTGTCGATTTCCTATCTGATCAGCCGAATGGGACGCCAACAATAAGCGATGGTTTCCTTGGCGAGGGAAATTTCAAAAAATTAGTTTTCGCAACTCTATTTATACATTAGGGTTTTGTGAAAAGGTTTTGTTCAAAAACCGAAATGGAGGAAACAATGCGTAAATTTACAAAACTTATGGCGGCGGCAACAATGGTGCTGGCCACCGGGCAAGCGGTCGCGGCCGAAAAACTCTCGATCTATCATTGGTTTGAATATATCCCTCAAGAGTTGCTGAATAAATTTACCGCTGAAACAGGCATTGAAGTGGTGATGGACACCTATGATTCCAACGAAGCCATGCTGGCCAATCTTAAAGCCGGTGCTTTGGGCAGTTATGATGTCGCGGTGCCTGGCGATTACATGGTCAAAATCATGGCCGGCGAAGGCATGCTAGACAGTTATTCGCCATCGGAATTGAAAAACTTTGGCAATATCGAAGACAAATGGCTGAATGTCGATTTCGACAATGGCCGCAAACACTCCATCCCTTATCAGTGGGGATCAACCAGTTTCTCAGTGGATACCAACGTTTATAACGGTGATATCAACACCACGGGCATCATCTTCAACCCGCCATCAGAACTGCAAGGCAAGGTCAATGTGCTGGATACCGCGGGTGAAACGCTGGTGCTGGCCTCAATTCATATGGGCTTCCCTCAGTGCAGCACCGACAAGGCGCAGCTTAAAGCATTGTCGCAAATGCTTGATGGCGCGAAAAAGCATTGGGCTTCGTTTAACTCAGACGGCGCGAAAGATGTGCTGGTTTCCGGTGACGCGAGCGCTGGCATGATCTGGAATGGTTTCGGCGCCAAAGCTCGTGCTGAAAAAGCATCCCTTAAATACGCTTATCCAAAAGAAGGTTATATCGTTTGGATGGATAACGTGGTGTTGCTGAAAGACGCGCCAAACCGTGCGGCGGCTTTGAAATTCATGGATTTCTTGCTTCAGCCTGAAAACGCGGCGGCGGTAACCAATTACGCGCGTTATGCGGCAGGCGTCAAAGGGGTTGCCCCTTACCTTGACCCTGAATTGGCCGAAGCCCGTGAAAACAACCCACCAGCGGATGCGCCATCTGGGGTCTTCGTTCAGGTTTGTGATCAGGCCACGCAGTCGCTCTATGATGCGATTTGGACACGCCTGAAAAAGTAAATCTTCTGCACCAGTGGCGCTTCGGCGCCGCTGGATTCACCCATGGCTAGTCGTTCATTCCCTCTCGATGCAGTATCCATTGCTTCAGGCGTTGCCTCGGGCGACATTTGCATTGAAGCGGTGATCAACGACAGCCTTGGGCGATGCGATCTGGTTCAAGACGCCCTCAACCCTTTCACCGCGATTTATCATGACGAGGCGCGCCAAAAGGCCAAAGCCGCGATGGCGCGGTTAAGCCAAGGTGAGGCGGTGCGTCCTCTTGAAGGGGTGCCAGTCGCCATCAAAGAATTCACCCCCCTTCTTGGCAAGCCCACCAGCCGTGGTTCAGCCGCGCTTAAAGATCATCTTGGGGATCATAACCCGGTGATTGTTCAGCGTCTTGAAGATGCCGGGGCAATTATCGTGGCGCGCACCACCACCCCTGAATTTGCTCATTCCAGTTTCACCCGATCGCCGCTCTTTGGTCATACCCGAAACCCATTTGACCCCAGCCGAACCCCTGGCGGTTCATCGGGCGGCGCCGGGGTTGCGGTGGCGACAGGATGCGTTCCCTTGGCTGAAGGCACAGATATGGGAGGATCGGTGCGTATCCCCGCCGCGCTTTGTGGCGTCATTGGCCTTAAACCCAGCCTTGGCCGCATCCCCATGGATATTCTGCCGACGGTGTTTGATACGATTTCGCATTTTGGTCCGCTTGGTCGAACCATGGCTGATATCCGGTTGTTCATGGATGTTGTCAGCGGCCCTGATGAGGCGGATATTTTAAGCCAAATGCACCCCACGCCTTTAACAGATGAAACGCCTGACCCAAAATCATGGCGGCTTGCGGTGTCGGCTGATCTTGGGTTTTTTGCCGTTGATCCTGACGTCGCGGCTCAATTCAATGAAGCGGTGGCGGCGTTGGAATCTGCGGGCGCCAGCATTGAAACCGTCAATCTTGGCTGGGGGGCAGATATTGTCGATGCATGGTATGATTATTGGTGTGTCTATCTCGCCGCCGCGGTGGAAGATCTCTTGCCGGATCACCGCCACGCGATGGACCCTGATTTTTTAGCGCTGGTCGATCGCGGCTTGGCCATGAGCGCGGTTTCCTTTCGCCGGCTTGATGACATCCGAACCAAACAATGGCACAATTTCACGCAAGCCATGCAAGGGTTTGATGCCCTGCTCTGCCCCACCATGGCGCTGCCAGCCCCATTGCTGGAAGGACGCGAAGAAGATTTCACCAAACTAGGCGCTGATGGCCGCCTCGAAGGGCTTGATATGACGTGCGTTTTCAATTCCATTGGCCAATGCCCCGCCCTGACCGTGCCATCAGGTCAAACCACGTCAGGCTTGCCCACAGGCATTCAGATCATCGGCCAGCGTTTTGATGACGCGACGGTGATCAACATCGGACAGGTTCTTGAATCACTGCGCGGATGGCAAGCCTCGCTTGACCCGATTATCGCGCGATTTACCCCACAAATTGAGAGGAGCCAGTGATGCCAGACGATCAGTCTTCTCGCCCATCATCACGATATGATCTTTTGTTTGAACCTTTGGCCATTGGTCCGGTGACGGCAAAGAACCGATTTTATCAAGTTCCACATTGCAATGGCGGCGGCTATCGTGATCCTTCCGCTGTGGCAGAGATGCGGCGTGTCAAATCGGAAGGCGGCTGGGGGGTGATTTTCACCGAACAGGTGGAAATCCATCAAACCAGTGAAATCTCGCCGTTTATCGAATTGCGACTCTGGGAAGATAAAGATATGCCAATGATGGCGAAAATGGCGGAGGCCATGAAATCCCATGACGCGCTAGCGGGCATTGAACTTGCGTATTCGGGCATCAACGGGCCGAATCTTTACACCAAAGAAGTGCCGCTGGCGGCGACGGGTGGCCCGATTCTCACTTTTACGTCTGATCCGGTTAGCGCCCGCAGCCTAGAAAAGGCAGAAATCCGTGATGTCCGCCGTTGGTATGTTAATGCCGCAAAGCGTGCGCGGGATTGCGGCTATGATTTGATCTGTCTTTATGGCGCTCATGGTTTTGGCATCATTCAGCATTTTCTGTCGCGCACCACCAATAAGCGTAGTGATGAATATGGCGGCAGTCTTGAAAACCGAAGCCGATTTATGCGTGAGGTCATCACGGATATTCGCGAAGCTGTTGGTGATACCATGGGGGTGACGGTGCGCTTATCTCTTGATGAAGCGTTTGATGACTTGAGTTTTTCCAACAGCGAATTGCGCGATTGCATCGAAATGCATGGAGACCTGCCTGATCTATGGGATCTCGCCCATGGTACTTGGGAAGATTGCTCTGGCACTTCGCGCTTCAAAGATGAAGGCGCGCAAGAAGACTTGATCCGAGGCATCAAAAACTTGACGTCAAAGCCGGTGGTTGGTGTTGGTCGCTTCACGTCACCCGATGCCATGGTGCGGCAAATCAAGTCAGGTATTCTTGATTTTATTGGCGCGGCGCGGCCATCAATTGCTGATCCGTTCTTGCCCAATAAAATTAAAGAAGGCCGCTTTGACGATATTCGGGAATGCATTGGTTGTAATATTTGCGTCACGGGGGATATGACCATGTCCATCTCGCGCTGCACTCAAAACCCGACATTTATGGAAGAATGGCGCAAAGGCTGGCACCCTGAAAACAAACCCGCAAAGGGCGAAAGCCAATCCGTCTTGGTGATCGGTTCAGGACCAGCAGGGCTTGAAGCCGCGCGTATGCTTGGTGGGCGAGGATATGACGTGGCCTTGGCGGAAGCGAAAAACACGCTTGGTGGCCGTGTTGCTCAAGAACGATTGCTGCCAAATCTATCGGCTTGGGGGCGGGTGATGGATTACCGCCTTGGGCAGATTGAACCCATGGCCAATGTTTCAATTTACCGCGACAGCAACCTCACCGCTGAAGACGTGATCAGTTTTGGTTTTCAGCATATTTGCATCGCCACGGGTTCGGTCTGGCGCCGTGATG
>CAYNQW010000088.1:0-7441 GCA_964399415.1 uncultured Hyphomicrobiales bacterium | reverse complement strand
TCGCCCATCGAACGCGCTCAGCAAATTGCCTTCCGCGAGAAATAACAGCGTCTTCTCTAAGCAGGCCAAGGCCGAAACCAACGGAAAAAGGCAAGTCTTCGGGCTTGCCTTTTTGGTGATTGCATCGTTACGGTAAGGGATGGTGTGTTCATCCGTTCAGGCATAGGAGATGGAAATGACATCACATGGTTACGCATCAGGTCGGTTGAATCTGCCGTTTGTAGGGCTTTGTAGCTTTGGCAAATATCCTTATGTCGGCGATTGGGACGCGATTGATGCTGATGTTGCTATTCTGGGTGCGCCGTTTGATTTTGGCACGCAATATCGCCCTGGCGCACGGTTTGGCCCACGCGCCATCCGCGAAGCATCGACGTTGTTTTCTTTTGGTCACGCCGGGGCTTATGACCACGAAGATGACATCACTTACCTAACCGAAGATCAGGGACGGATTGTCGATATTGGCGATGCGGATATCATCCATACCGACACGCAAAAAAGCCATGCGAATATCGAAACTGGGGTGCGGGCTATTTTGAAGGCTGGTGCTATTCCCGTTGTGCTTGGCGGCGATCACTCGGTGAATATTCCTTGCATCAATGCTTTTAGCGAAGAAGAACCGTTTCATTTGGTTCAAGTCGATGCTCATCTTGATTTTGTCGATGAACGTCACGGCGTCACGGCAGGTCACGGCAACCCGATGCGGCGGGCGGCGGAAAAAGACTATGTTAAAGGCTTGAGCCAAATCGGTATCCGCAATGTCTCATCGACGGCAAAAGAAGGGTATGATGATGCCCGCGCCTTTGGCAGCGATATTATGTCGGTTCGGCAATTTCGTGCCATGGGGGTGGCGGCGGTGCTTGATCGCATCCCAAAAGGGGAGCGGTATTACGTCACAATAGATATTGACGGCTTCGATCCCTCGATTGCCCCGGGAACCGGCACGCCAAGCCATGGCGGTTTTCTCTATTATGAAATCTTGGAATTGATGGATGGATTGGCGCGGCAGGGGTCAATTATTGGTCTTGATTTGGTGGAAGTGGCGCCTGATTACGATCAAACAGGATCGACTTCTACCCTGGCTGCGCAAATTTTGCTCAATACAATTGGCCGCATCCTTTATCACCGCGAATAAGATGGAAATTGATTGTTAATTATTCGCTAATATTAGCCTGAAACATCGAGATAACGTCGGATAAAGACAAAAATTTCTTGCGTCATCGGCCATTGTTCGCTTGTATAGGTTAAACTTACAATATGTAAAATGATCTATTGTAGAAAATGAATTCTTCGTCATACCATGCTTCGTCATGGCATTGACGCAAATAACAAAGCCAATCTTTAGGCAGGGGATAATATGTCATCTTCAGGTCCATTTGTACGCTACCAGAACGTCCAGAAAAGTTATGACGGCGAAACGCTGGTTGTGAAAAATCTCAATCTTGATATTGCCAAGGGTGAATTTGTCACCATGCTTGGGCCATCCGGGTCTGGCAAGACGACTTGCCTGATGATGCTGGCGGGGTTTGAAACCGCCACCCATGGCGATATCATGCTTGATGGCAACCCAATCAACAACATCCCGCCGCATAAACGTGGGATTGGCATGGTGTTCCAGAATTACGCTTTATTCCCTCACATGACGGTTAATGAAAACCTCGCCTTTCCGTTGTCGGTGCGTAAAATTGGCCAAGCCGAAACCGAAGAAAAGGTGCGGCGCGCCCTTGATATGGTGCAGATGGGTCAGTTTGGTGATCGCCGCCCGGGGCAGCTTTCTGGCGGTCAGCAACAGCGTGTTGCGCTGGCGCGTGCGTTGGTGTTTGAACCTGAATTGGTGCTGATGGATGAACCGCTTGGCGCGCTCGACAAACAATTGCGCGAACATATGCAATACGAAATTAAGCATATCCATGAATCGCTTGGTGTGACGGTGGTCTATGTGACGCATGACCAATCCGAAGCGCTAACCATGTCGAATCGCATCGCGGTGTTTGATGATGGCATCATCCAACAATTGGCTGAGCCGGTGACGCTTTATGAAAAGCCTGAAAATTCATTTGTCGCTCAGTTTATTGGCGAAAACAACAAACTCAATGGCACGGTTGGCGCGATCACCAAAGGCGTGGCCACCGTCGATTTGGGTGAGCATGGCAAAATCAAAGCCACCGCGGTTAATGTGTCGAAAGGCGATAAGACCACCTTATCCCTGCGGCCTGAACGGATTCAATTCAGTTCAAAAAAACCAGCGGCGTCAAAGCCTTCCCTGCCTGCCAAGGTGTTGGAATTGATTTATCTCGGTGACCATATCCGTTGCCGCCTGAATGTCGCGGGCAATGAAGAATTTATTGTCAAAGTTCCAAATTCAAGCCTGAGCAGCGATCTCAAGCCGGGTGTGAAAGGTCATGTCAGTTGGAATACTGAAGACTGCCGCGCGCTAGATTTTGCCGGTTGATCCATCAGAAAAGGGAATTCCCATGTCGAATGTTGATCAATCCGCACCGTTAATGACCCAAGATGGGGTGCCGCTCAAAGTAAGTTTGCGGCGGTCTCAGCGTCGGACAAAATTTCGCGCCTTGATGTTGGTCGTCCCCTTATTGGCGTTCATCACCATCAGTTTTATCGTTCCGATTGCCAGCCTATTCACCCGTTCGGTGGATGATCAATTGGTCAATGACGTTTTTCCGCTAACATTTGAAGCCATGAAAGATTGGGATGGGCAGGCGGTGCCTGATGAAGCAATTTTCGCCGCGATGTTCATGGACCTGAAAAATGCTGATAAAATTGAAGTCGGTCGTGTCAGCACGCGGATGAATTACGAAAAATCAGGCTGGAAAAGTTTGATCAAAAAAACCACCCGCATGATGAAGAAAATCAAATCACCGCCGTATAAAGAGCAAATGATCGACATTCATGATCGCTGGGATGATGTGGAATATTGGCAATCTCTGACGGCGATGAAAGACCCATACACCTTTGGGTATTACTTGAACTCCGTTGACCTGAAATACGGCTTTAACAAATCCATCGAAGCGCAACCAGAAACAAGACAAGTCTATATTCTGCTTTGGAAGCGGACGTTATTGGTCAGTTTATTGGTGACCGTTTTTTGTTTGGTGTTGGGCTATCCCGTTGCGCATCTATTGGCCACGCTGCCGTTGAGCAAATCGAACTTGTTGATGATTTGTGTATTGATACCGTTCTGGACTTCGCTTTTGGTGCGTATCGTGTCTTGGATGGTGATGCTGCAACAAGAAGGGGTGGTCAATGACGCGCTCGTGGCTCTTGGTTTGCCCGATGAATGGCGCTTGCCGATGATGTACAATTTCACTGGCACCTTGATCGTGATGACGCAAATTCTGTTGCCGTTTATGATCCTGCCGATTTATTCGGTGATGAAAACCATTCCGCCAAGTTATATGCGGGCGGCGCAAAATCTTGGGGCAACGCCGACCATGGCGTTCTTGCGGGTCTATATGCCGCAAACCTTGCCCGGGATTGGTGCGGGGTCGATTCTCGTCTTTATTGTCGCCATTGGCTATTACATCACGCCTGAATTGGTGGGGGGTAAAGATGGCCGCTTGATCGGGAACTTTATCGCCTTTCATATGCAGAATACCCTGAATTGGGGCTTGGCGGCGGCCATGGGCGTGGTTCTGTTGATTGGGATTCTGATCCTCTACTGGCTCTACGACAAGGTTGTCGGCATTGATAATATGAAAATGGGTTAATCATGGCACTTCCGATATACGCAACCACCGGCCAGAAAATTTGGCACTATTCCTATCTGACGATTTGCTCGTTGGTGCTGTTCTTTTTGATTGCACCTTTGATCGTGGTGATTCCTTTATCGTTCACAAACGGCGTGTTTCTGACCTTTACGCCAGAGATGCTGTCGCTTGATCCCGAAGGCTATTCGCTGAAATGGTATAAAAATATGCTGGGCATGTGCGATGACCCGAGCATTAAGACCATGTGTTCCGACAAATGGAAAACCGGCGCTGTGAATTCCGCCATTATCGCGGTGGCGGCAACGGTATTATCCACAGGACTTGGGACAGTGGCGGCGATTGGCCTTTCTAACCCGATTATGCCGTTCCGCAAATTGATCATGGCGACATTGATTTCCCCATTGATTGTGCCGTTGATCATCACCGCGTCTGGGATGTTCTTGTTCTATGCCAAAGTCAATCTGATCGGTACCTATACGGGCTTGATTCTAGCCCACGCGGCGTTAGGCACGCCGTTTGTGGTGATCACCGTGACGGCAACGCTTTCTGGATTTGACCGGAATTTGGTGAAAGCCGCCCAAAATCTTGGGGCGAATGTGTTGACCACCTTCTTCAAAGTGCAAATGCCTTTGATTCTCCCTGGGGTGATCTCCGGGGGGCTGTTTGCCTTCATCACTTCTTTCGATGAGGTGGTGGTAGTGCTGTTTATGGGCGGACCTGAAACAGTAACCTTGCCACGGCAGATGTGGTCTGGCATAAGACAGGAAATCAGCCCAACCATCCTTGCCGCGGCAACCTGCTTGGTGTTGATTTCAATACTGTTGCTGACAACACTTGAGCTACTTCGTCGCAGAAACGAAAGATTGCGTGGCATTACCCACTAAATCTTGCATAATAAGATTTCTGCATCGGTGGGGGACATTTTTTGACTTCGCGTTACGACGATATTTTTGCAGAGAGCCTCGAAGCCCTCAAAGCCGAAAACCGTTATCGGTATTTCGTTGAAATAGAGCGTTTGGCTGGTCGCCATCCTGTTGCCCGTTGGCATGCCCCGGATGGCCCTCGTGATGTCATTGTTTGGTGTTCTAACGATTACCTCGGCATGGGGCAGAAAGACGTGGTGACCGATGCCATGGCGCATGCGGTGAAAACCCAAGGCGCGGGCGCCGGCGGAACACGCAATATTTCTGGCACCACTCAGCCTTTGGTTGCTCTTGAGCGTGAATTGGCTGATTTGCATGGCAAAGAACGCGCCTTGATCTTAACCTCCGGCTATGTTGCCAATGAAGCCAGCATTTCTACTTTGGCCAAACTTTTGCCGAATGTGAAAATTTTCTCGGATTCGATGAATCACGCCTCAATCATCAGTGGCATCCGCAACAGCAACGCCGAAAAAGTGATTTTCCGTCATAATGATGTCGCGCATCTTGAAGAATTGCTCGCCGCTGAGCCTTTGGAACGCCCAAAACTGATTGTGTTTGAATCGGTGTATTCAATGGATGGCGATACCGGCCCTATTGGTCCAATTTGTGATTTGGCGGAAAAATACAACGCCATCACCTATTTGGATGAAGTGCACGCCGTTGGCATGTATGGCGCTGAAGGCGGCGGCATGGCGCAAGAACGCGGTTTGCAGGATCGGGTTGATGTGATCCAAGGCACGTTTGGCAAAGCCGTGGGCGTTATGGGCGGCTATATCGCGTCTTCTGATAAACTTTGTGATGCGATTCGTAGTTTTGGTTCAGGTTTTATCTTCACCACGGCTCTTCCGCCAGGCATTGCCGCAGGCGTCTTGGCGTCGATCCGCTACTTGCGGGCAAATAGTGCTGAGCGTGAAGGCCAACAGCGAAACGTGGCTTTGCTGAAAGAATTGCTGGTGGAAGCCGGATTTGAAATTCTCCCCGGCGATACGCATATCGTGCCGGTGATGTTGCGCGACCCCGGGCTTTGCCTAGCGGTGACGTCGCATCTTTTGGATAAGCATAATATGTATATCCAGCCGATCAATTACCCCACGGTGGCCAAAGGCACTGAACGCCTGCGAATCACCCCAGGGCCGCTTCATACCGAAGCGATGATCCGTGATTTGGTGGATGCGCTCAAACTTAGTTACGAAGCGGCGACCAAGAAAACCGTCGATCGCATCGCCTAAGAAGGTTTCAATTTTTGATAAATTTATTGCCGCTCACTCATTGAGGCATTGGGCCTGCGAGCAATTGCGGGTCTAAACGCTTGCCAAACAGGTTCACCCGCCAATCAAGATGAGGGCCTGTGGATCGCCCGGTTGATCCGACATGACCCAGCAATTGTCCTTTTTCGACGCGATCACCCGGAATGACCGCGGCGTCTTTAAGATGCAAGAAGGTGGAATTGACGCCGTGGCCGTGATCCAGAATAATCGTCCAGCCGGTAAAATAAAGATCAGCCACCATGCGGATAATGCCGCCTTGCGGGGCGGTGACAGGGCTTCCTTCCGGGGCGGCGATGTCGATGCCATAATGCGGCGCTCGCGGCTCCCCATTGAGAATCCGGCGAGAGCCATAAATGCCGGTGATGATCCCTTGAGCAGGCCAATCAAACCTGCCGGTGAAATGTTCAAGGGGCGTGGCGGCACTGCGCGCCATCACCACCATGTCGCGGTCGCGTTTGATTCGCGCCAGCACCTCTTCGGGCGGCGTCACCATTTTGGGCGGAAGACCTTCGATGCGTTGTTCTTCGTATTCACGCAATTTGGGGGTGAATTGTTTGGTGGTTTCGCGGCCATCTTTTGCCGTCGCGGTCACGGTGATGGTGGCGGTGTCATCTCGGTGAAAGCCAATGACCGCCACGCCGTCATCGGTTGCCATCAAAGGTTCTCCATCAAGGCTGAGCGATGCCCCTGGTTCGGCTTTGAGCAGAACCAACCCTCCTTGAATCACCTCTCCGCTGAGAATTTCAATCGCCTTTGTTGGGATGGCGGCGACGGAAAAGATCGTCAGGATGATCAAAAATAGCAATCGCATGGCTCAGGAATTCCTTTCTTCAGAAAAGCCTATACCACGGGCTTGATAGGTGCAAATTATGCTTTATGCTATCGGTGTTTTCAATCACGAGTGATCTGCTGTTATGCCTGCTGAACCCTCTTCTCTGTTATGGACGCCGCCATCAAATAACCCCACCGCGTTGGGGGATTTTGCTGAATTTCTAAAGCAAAACACCGGTTTTGATTGGAAGGAAGATTACGAAGCGCTGTGGACGTTTTCCACCCAAGACAGCGCCACCTTCTGGTCGCAGCTGTGGGATTGGCATGGCATTATTGGCGATAAGGGTGAAATGGTTTTATCCAACCCTGATCGCATGGAAGGCGGGCAATTCTTTGTCGATGCTAAAATAAACTATGCTGAAAATATGCTGGCTGAAGCAGATGATCGCCCGGCCATTATTGCCCATCGTGAAGGAAGCCAAGACAACCGCCGCCAACTCACCCGGGCAGAAGTCAAATCGCAAGTGATGGCGCTGGCGGGGTGGATGAAATCCGAAGGGGTTAAGCCGGGGGATCGAGTCGCCGCCTATACGCCGAACACGCCCGAAGCGATCATCACCATGCTGGCGGCATCGAGCATTGGCGCGGTGTTTTCTTCCTGTTCCAGTGATTTTGGTCTTGGCGGTGTCACGGATCGTTTTGGTCAGATTGATCCGGTGATTTTGATGGCGGCGGATGGCTATACCTATAACGG
>CAYNQW010000087.1:0-7454 GCA_964399415.1 uncultured Hyphomicrobiales bacterium | reverse complement strand
ATGACGCCACAGACCATGATCAAGGAGAGTCTCATTATGCGTAACCTCGCGTCCATGATGCAGAAAGCCAAGGAAGTCCAAACCCAATTGGCTGACCTCAAACAAGAATTGGCAGACCAACGTTTTCACGTCACCGCTGGCGGCGGCGCGGTCAATGTCGAAGCCGATGGCAAGGGCAATATCCTCAGCCTTAAACTCAGCCCAGATATCATTGGGTTGAGCAGTGAAGATGATGTGGCGATGCTCGAAGATTTGATTTTAGTGGCGGTCAATCAAGTGCGTGCCGAAGCCGAAGCCGCGAAGGCTGAAAAGATGAAAGCCATTACAGGCGGGCTTCCCCTGCCGCCGGGGCTTGACCTGCCGCTATAAAACACGCCAAGGGCTTTGTGATGAGTGTTGATAACCCGCTTGATGATTTGATCCGACGTTTGGCGCGCTTGCCGGGATTAGGGTCGCGCTCGGCGCGGCGCGCGGTGATGCATCTCATGAAAAACCGCGACAGCCTGATGGTGCCCCTGGCGGAGGATATTTCGCGGGTTGCTCAATCGGTGCGTCATTGTGTTGAATGCGGCAATTTTGACACCGCCGATACCTGCCGCATTTGCCGCAACGCTGACCGCGATCAAAGCCGCATTTGCGTGGTTGAGGATGTGGCGGATCTTTGGGCGATGGAACGCGCCGGGGTGTTCTCGGGACGCTATCATGTGCTGGGCGGCGTCATGAGCGCCATTGATGGTATTGGTCCTCAAGAATTGCGGATTGATTATCTGGTCTCTAAAGCCGCAGAAGATGAAGTTCAAGAAGTGATCCTTGCCACCTCCGCCACGGTGGATGGCCAGACCACCGCTCATTATATTGCCGAACGGCTTGAGCCCGCTAAGGTTCAGGTCACGCGCCTTGCCCATGGCGTGCCTGTGGGGGGTGAATTGGATTACCTTGATGACGGCACTTTGGCTCAAGCCATGCGCGCCCGGCGTCTGATCAACGATTAATTCATCCGATCATCGTCTAAGTTAGGCAGGCGTGGGGCGTCGGTGACGGCGGGCTGTTCAGGTGGATCAGACACGTCAATTTGTTCGATGGTCTCGCTTCGGCGACTGATTTTTTGCGTTGAAGTCGTGATGTCGTTTATGTCTTTTTGCGCTTGATTGAAATGCTGGTTGAGATTGGCCACCCGTTTATCAAGGCGTTGAATATCCTCAAGCAATTTGATCACTTCGGTTTGAATCACCGTCGCTTGTTCGCGCATTTTGACATCGCGCAGGATGGCGCGAACCGTGTTCAGCGTGGCCATAAGGGTGGTGGGAGAGGCGATATAAACGCGTTTTTTGAAACTTTCTTCCACGGCTTTGGTCAGCGATGTGTGAAACTCAGCATAAACCGCCTCGGACGGCAGAAACAGAATCGCGCTATCGGCGGTTTCGCCGATGATGATGTATTTGCTGGCGATGTCACTGACATGTTTGTTAAAGGCGGTGGCTAATTTTTTCCGCGCCAAGGCCTTTTCCCCTTCGTCGGTTGCCTCGCCCAATTCGTACCACGCTTCCAAGGGGAATTTGGCGTCAATGGCAATCGGC
Organism: uncultured Hyphomicrobiales bacterium; assembly: GCA_964399415.1. Classification (GTDB taxonomy): domain Bacteria; phylum Pseudomonadota; class Alphaproteobacteria; order Puniceispirillales; family UBA1172; genus JAGWAQ01. The sequence continues at coordinate 5,877 of CAYNQW010000087.1, read as the reverse complement.
CCGGGGGGGTTAGGCAGGTTCAGCAAACAATCAGGGCGCGAGCCATTCGACAGGCTGGCCTGAAACTGATAGGCGTTTGGCGGCAAGATTTGCTGCACCAGATTTTCCAATTGCATTTCGCCATAGGCACCACGCGCTTGTTTGTTGGACAACACATTTTCAAGGCGCATGGTTTGTGCGGATAATTCATTGAGTGATGCTTGGGCTTTGTCGATCACCGCCAGTCGGGTTTGCAAATCGCCAAGTTTTTGCCCAGTGGTTTCGGCTTGTTTGCGGAGGCTTTCCGTTAAACTGCGTTCCTGATTCTGCAATTGCGTGGTGATATGTTGTTGCAAATTGCCCGCCATCAAAGCGATATGATCCAACTGGCCTTTCAGGGCGCCCATGGATTCGGCGTCTTGAGGATGCGCTGAACGTTGCCCGCGCAACACCAAGATCACCACCATCACCATCAAGGCCGCGACCATAATCATCAGCATGATTGTGAGCATATCCATGATTTCATCCTCGGCGGTTTATTGGTTTTGGCTTGACCTTATCTGGGGGTTTCTCTACCCAATGATGACATATAACCTATCACATTATCGGTGAGGTTTCATAATCGTTGATGCGCGATTGTTGAATGGAGTGCAAACCATGGCGATCAAACCTATTGTTCTTTTGCCGGATCCGGTGTTGCGCGCGAAAGCCGAACCCGTGGCGGCGGTTGATGCCAATATTCAGCAATTGATGGATGATATGCTGGAAACCATGTATGACGCCCCGGGGATTGGCTTGGCGGCGCCGCAGATTGGCATCTCTCAGCGCGTGATTGTGATGGATTGCAGTGACGATGCGGATCAGCCTGAGCCAATCAAAATGGCCAATCCAGAAATTATATCCGCGTCCGAAGAAACCAGCACCATGGAAGAAGGGTGCCTATCCATCCCTGACCATCGGGGGGATGTCACCCGCCCATCTGCGATCACGGTCGCTTATTTGGATGAGCATGGCCAAGCCCAAGAACGCGATTGTGACGGGCTGTTGGCGGTTTGTATTCAGCATGAAATTGACCATCTCAATGGCGTCTTGTTCATTGATTATCTGTCGCGGTTAAAACGTGACATGATCATCCGCAAAATGACCAAAGACGCACGGCTTTCCAAAGAGTCTTAAGCCATGGTGATGGCATCGCCTTCTTCTGCATCAACCCCAAGGCTTGTTTTTATGGGCACGCCGGATTTCGCGGTGCCGTCTTTGCAAAAATTGGCGCAAGATTATGAGATTGCGGCGGTCTACAGCCAACCGCCACGCCGTCAAGGGCGGGGGATGAAAGAAAAACCTTCGGCTGTCCATCAAGCGGCGCATGATCTTGGCTTAGAAGTGCGTTGCCCCTTGCGATTTGACGCCGCGGAGATTGCCGCGCTATCGGCGCTGAATCCTGATTTTTTGATCGTCGTGGCTTATGGCATGATCTTGCCGCAAGCGGTGTTGGATATCCCGCACCAAACCGCCATCAACGGCCATGCTTCTATTTTGCCAAGATGGCGCGGGGCGGCGCCGATCCATCGCGCCATTGAAGCCGGAGATGCTGAAACCGGCGTAACAGCCATGGAGATGCGAGCCGGGCTTGATACAGGCCCCATGCTTAAGACCCTCACCACACCAATCCATGACAATGACACCACCGGCACGCTCCATGACCGATTGGCGGTGATCTGTGCTGATGTCTTGGCGGAGGCGATCGCAAATTATGGGGAATTGATTGCCGAGCCGCAAGATGAAGCCGCGGTGACATGGGCGGATAAAATCACCCCCGATGAAGCGGAAATTAATTTTAATCAGCCGGTGGCTGAAATAGACCATAAGCATCGAGCCTTTGCGCCTTTCCCCGGATCATGGGTTTCGCTTGGGCTGGATGATAAAGGCCATCATCAACGGCTGAAGGTTAAAGCCATCACCTTCAACCGAGCGTCAATCAATGCTGCCCCGGGGCAAGTTTTAGGCAAAGGGGCTGACGGTGGTCCATTGATCGCGGCGGCGGATGGCATGGTGGAACTGACAAGCCTTCAGCCGGCGGGCAAGCCTGCCATGTCCGGTCGTGATTATCTCAATGGTTATACTTTGCCCCAGCGCATTATCCGTGCTGACATGATACGTGCTGGCATAGTGGAGCATGGCGTCACCCAAGGAGATGGTGATGCCGAGGTTTAAGATAACCATCGAATATGATGGCACGGGGCTGGTGGGCTGGCAGCGGCAAGACAATGGCCCTTCGGTGCAAGCGGCATTGGAAGAGGCGGCATCGGCGATCATTGGCCATCGTCATGATGTCTTGGTGCAAGGCGCGGGCCGCACCGATGCGGGTGTGCACGCGCTGGGGCAAGTGGCGCATCTTGATCTTGACCGTGCCTTTGACGAAAAAAAATTACCCCTCGCCTTAAACGCGCATCTGCCCCCTAGCGTTCGGGTTTTGTCGGCGGCGGCGGTGGCTGATGATTTTCATGCTCGTTTCAGCGCCATTGGCCGATCATATCGCTACCGCATCAAGACTCGCCGTGTGGCTTCGGCCATCAGCCGTGGTTTTGTTTGGCATATCGGCCAAGACCTTGATCAAAGCGCCATGGAAGCGGCGGCGGAACGATTGATCGGCAAGCATGATTTCACCAGTTTCCGCGCCAGTTATTGTCAGGCCAGATCACCGATTAAAACCCTTGATGTGCTTCGGTTTGAGCCGGAAAGCGATGGGCTAGCGGTGATCGCCGAAGCGCCATCTTTTTTGCATCATCAAGTTCGGAACATCACCGGCACGCTGGTGCAAGTGGGGTTGGGGAAATGGACGCCCGATGATGTCAGCGCAGCTTTGGCCGCCAAATCACGACCCGCAGGTGGGCCAACGGCGCCGCCGGAAGGCCTTTATTTAACGAAAGTTACTTACCCCGAATAAGGCGAAACGCCGGGGGGTAAAACCTGATGAATGTAAGTGATGATCAGAAAGCCGGTGATCATTTCAAAAATCATCGCCAAGATCACCATGCCAGCGCCTTTCCACCCGCCTAAGAGCGTTTGGCTAGCCACCGACCATGACGCCCAAATCATCCAAAGCGCAAAAGGAAAGATCAACAATTGCATTGAATGCGCGTCCATAAAACCAGCCATCAGCACGATGGTCATCATCAACAAAACGCGCAGATTGCCCACCCAAGTGAAGGCGGTGATGAAGGCTGGGAAACGCTCGGCATTGCCCATTCGGGCGATCACCGCATGGCTGACCACCGGAAAGGCAAGGGTATCAATAATCGAAATCAGCGCAAAGGACGTCAGCGTCGAGGCTTGAAAGACGCCCAAAACCAAGGCGCCGTTAAACATGGTCACCAAAAACCGAAACCACAACGCCTGCCACACCGCGCGCGCGTCTTGCGGATGCGCTGATGAATCGAGTGGATGCACTTGGCGGATGGCAAGTTTCAACCCATAAGAGATGCCGGTGATGATGGCGCCAAAGCCTGGAGGTGCAGGGATCATATCACGCCTCAACCGCCGCCGAATCTTGAGAAAAATAGCGGCGCAACATATGACCATAGACTTGGGTCAAGAGATCAAGGTCGTTGATGTTGGTATGCTCATCGACTTGATGCATGGTTTGGCCGATTAAACCAAATTCCACCACTTCAGCAAAAGCCGAGATAAATCGGGCATCGGAAGTGCCGCCAGAGGTTGATAAGGCGGGGGTGCGACCAGTGGCTTCGGTGATTGCGCTGACCATTAAGTCGGTGAATTGCCCCGGCGCCGTGACAAAAGGATCAGCGCTCGCAAACCATTCGGCAGACCAGTCGCCGCCAACGCTATCGAAATGTTGGGTCAGCCAAGTTTTAAGGCTTTCGGCGCTGTGATCTGAGGAATAGCGGATGTTGAATTTTGCCACCGCTTGTTGAGGGGTCACGTTGCGGGCTGGATTGCCAGTGTCAATGCTGGTGATGGCGGCGGTGCTGGGCTCAAAATGCTCATTGCCTTGGTCAATTTCCACATGGGCGATCGGCTCCAGCATGGCCATTAATCGCGGCAAAGGGTTATCGGCGCGATGCGGATAAGCGGCGTGACCTTGGCGGCCTTTCACTGTCAGTTCACCCGACAATGACCCGCGACGACCATGCTTGATCATATCGCCAATCGCCTCTGGGTTGGTTGGCTCGCCCACCAAGAAGGCATCGGGCATCAGGTTTTCAGCGGCAAGCCAATCCAGCACTGGCTTGGTGCCGTTAATCGCATCCCCTTCTTCATCGCCGGTGATCAGCAGGCTGATCCGCCCTTGGTGATGATGGCCAGCGATATAATCTTTGGCGGCAATCACAAAAGCCGCTATCGCGCCTTTCATATCCACCGCCCCGCGACCAAAAAGTTGACCGTCTTCAATCACCCCGCCAAAGGGATCATGACGCCAGTCTTTGGTCTCGCCCGCTGGAACCACATCGGTATGCCCCGCAAAACAAAAATGCGGATGCCCCTCACCATAGACCGCGAAGAGATTGTCAATGCGATCGGCGTTGTCGCCAAATGGCATGCGATGACAAGCAAATCCAATGGCGGATAATTCAGCCTCAAGCAGGTCAAGCGCTCCGGCTTCCGCGGGCGTCACCGAAGGACAGCGGATAAGCCGAGCGGCAAGATCATGGACAAGAGGGTGCGACGTCATGATGCCTCTTTAATCACGAAGCAAATCATTAATCGAAGTTTTTGAACGCGTGCGCTCATCCACTTGCTTAATGATCACCGCGCAAGACAGGTGAGGGCCAGGGGTGCCATCAGGCAAAGGCTTGCCGGGCATTGAGCCGGGAACAACCACGGAATAAGCTGGCACACGGCCAATATGCACTTCGCCGGTATCGCGATTGATGATCTTGGTCGAAGCGCCAATAAACACACCCATGGACAGCACCGCGCCTTCTTCCACCACCACGCCTTCAACCACTTCAGATCGCGCGCCGATAAAGCAATTGTCTTCGATGATGACGGGGCCTGCTTGCAAAGGCTCTAGCACACCGCCAATCCCCGCGCCGCCGGAAAGATGGACATTTTTGCCTATCTGAGCGCAAGACCCTACGGTGGCCCAAGTATCGACCATGGTGCCGCTGCCGACATAAGCGCCAAGATTGATGAAGCCGGGCATAATCACCACGCCCGGGGCAACATAAGCCGATTTCCGAACCACGCATCCGGGAACAGCGCGGAAACCAGCGTCACGGAAACGCTGCTCATCCCAGCCGGAAAATTTCGATGGCACTTTATCCCACCACACCGATTGGCCGATGCCAGGGAAATCGCCGCCCCCGGGAATCGTCACCATGTCTTGAAGCCGGAAGGATAATAACACGGCTTTCTTTAGCCATTGATTGACCACCCAATCGCCGACGCCGCGCTGTTCCGCCACGCGTGCTTTGCCGCTATCCAGCAAGTCCAGCGCGTCTATCACCGCATCGCGCACCGCGCCGGTGGTGTTAAAGTTTACGTTGTCACGATCATCCCAAGCGGCGTCAATCGTCTGTTCGAGATCAGTCATGGTCATGGATTAATCCTTTTTTTGGTCAATGGGCTGTACGTTCAATGGGTTGGCCAATGATTTGAAAAAACTTTTCAGATCACGGGCAATGTAATCAATATGTGGCGCGACCATTTCAGGTTTACCCCAATCCAGTCGATGGTCAAGCCAGATGGTGGTGATGCCTCGTTCGGCGGCAGGTTTCAAATTCACCGCCATGTCTTCGATCATCACCGCGCGTTTGGCGTCTATCCCCACCCGATCCAGCAATTCGTCATAGATGTCAGGGTCAGGTTTCGGCCGATGTTGGGCTTCGATAATGTCATAGCAGTATTCGAAATGATGGTCGATGCCAAAGGCTT
>CAYNQW010000086.1:0-7479 GCA_964399415.1 uncultured Hyphomicrobiales bacterium | reverse complement strand
CGCGCTTGAGGTTCTGGGGCAAATCGGAGGGCGAGCGCCAATGGCGCAATCGGCTTGTTACAATTTGAATTTACAAGACGGTAGCCTAACGGCCAAGGCATCGTTTGGGCAGAATATTGATCACCGCTATCAAACCATCATCCAGCGTTATCATCGCCGGCAGACTGCGCTCACCGGCACGGCACGGCTGGCGGCCATCCAAGCCCTGCATCAGCGCCGAGGGTGGAACAAACGCTTTCTGGCCAAACCTGTGGAAGCGAATGGATTTTACGGATTTTTGGCTAAAAATAAAAAATAATCCTAAAGTCATCAAATATTCTACTCATTCATAGAATAATATTTTAATTATAGGGTGATCGAATTTTATCATCAGGAGCCAGCCATGGTTAATATTGACCAGACGGATATCGCCATCCTCAATATTTTACAGCAGGATACCAGCCTAGCGGTGGCTGATATTGCTCGCCGGGTTGGGCTTTCGGTGACGCCGTGTTGGCGGCGCATTCAACGGCTTGAAGAACAAGGGGTGATCCGCCGCCGGGTGGCCTTGCTCAATGGCCAGAAAATTGGTGCTGGCTTGTCTGTTTTTGTGGCGGTTCGGACGAATGAACATAACGCCGAATGGCTGACGAATTTCGCTAAAATTGTCAGTGAAATGCCTGAGGTGGTTGAGTTCTATCGCATGAGCGGCGATGTCGATTACTTGTTGCGGGTGGTGGTGGCGGATATGCCGCAATATGATGCGTTTTACAAAAAACTCATCAGCAAAGTGAAACTGACGGATGTGTCGTCTTCTTTTGCGATGGAGCAAATCAAATACACAACGGCGCTGCCTCTGCCGTCTCGGGATGTGGTGAAATAAGGTTGATTTCTGCCCTGCCATGCTCCAAAACATGAAAGAGTTATTAATTGGAGGCTGGAATGGCTGTATATAAAAACGTGATCAATGGTGCGTTGGTGGATGGAGACATGGGGACTCAGCCTGTGTTTAATCCTGCCACGGGTGAAGAAACGGGCACGGTTCATCTTTCGGGCAAGTCGATTGTTGATCAGGCTGTTGCCGCCGCAAAAGAAGCACTCCCCGGCTGGGCCAACACGCCGCCATTAAAGCGCGCTCGTGTTATGTTCGCCTATAAAGAATTGCTTGAGCAAAATCTTGATGCCATGGCTGAAGCCATTTCTCGTCAGCATGGCAAAACCAAAGAAGACGCGCGTGGTGAAGTGATCCGCGGCATTGAAGTGGTTGAGTTCGCTTGTGGCATCCCCCATCTCTTGCGTGGCGATTACACGCGCAATGTTGGGCCGGCAATTGACAGTTATTCTGATCGCCAACCGCTTGGGGTTATGGCGGGTATCACGCCATTTAACTTCCCGGCCATGGTGCCGATGTGGATGTTCCCCATGGCATTGGCCTGCGGCAATACATTTATCCTAAAGCCATCGGAGCGTGATCCTGCCGCCCCTGAATTGGCGCTGGAATTGCTGCATCAGGCTGGCTTGCCAAAAGGCGTGATGCATATCGTCAATGGCGGCAAAGACGCCGTGGATGCTATTTTGACGCATCCTGATATTAAAGGCGTTAGTTTTGTTGGCTCAACGCCAATCGCGGAATATGTCTATTCGACGGGAACGGCACACGGCAAGCGGGTGCAAGCGTTGGGCGGCGCAAAGAATCACATGGTGATTATGCCCGATGCTGATATGGATCAAGCCGTGGATGCCCTGATGGGGGCGGGCTATGGATCTGCGGGGGAACGTTGCATGGCGATTTCTGTCGCGGTGCCGGTGGGGCAGGAAACCGCCGATCGACTGGTTGAAAAATTAGCGCCAAAAGTAGCGGCGATTAAAGTCGGCTCTTGGGATGATCCTGACGCGGAAATGGGGCCTTTGATCACCAAACAGCATTTGGACAAAGTATCAGGTTATATTGATACAGGCGTTAAAGAAGGCGCGAATTTGGTGGTCGATGGCCGCGGCTTTAAGTTGCAAGGCTATGAAAACGGTTATTTCATTGGCGGGTCTTTGTTTGACAACGTCACCACGGACATGACCATTTACAAAGAAGAAATCTTTGGCCCAGTGCTGAGCGTTGTGCGGGCGGATAGTTTTGATAGCGCTGTGAAGATGGTCAATGAACATGAATATGGCAATGGCACGGCGATCTTCACCCGCGATGGTGACGCGGCGCGATCTTATGCCGATCAAATTGAAATCGGCATGGTGGGGGTCAATGTTCCTATCCCTGTGCCAGTGGCTTATCATTCCTTTGGGGGCTGGAAGCGTTCGATTTTTGGTGATCACGGCGCCTATGGGATGGAAGCGGTTCGGTTCTACACCCGCTTAAAAACGGTCACATCACGTTGGCCAACGGGGATCCGGTCTGGCGCGCAGTTCAACTTCCCCTTGAACAACTAGACCCTTATATATCGCAATGATTGAGCGGTGATCTTCGGATCATCGCTTTTTCGTTTCAGGGGGGATGCCTGATCAACCTTGACAGCTGATTAGTGGTGGTGGACTGTAATTTTTTAGGTTTATAAGGACGAATAGGTAGGCCGTGCGATGACATCTTCCATCGATAAACACAATCTTTTGGCCAAATTCCAACAGCCGCATATCTTGTTGATGATCACCGCCGCGGCGATGCCTATTTCCTTCATCACTTGGTCTACGTTGATCAATAATTTTGCGGTTGAACAATCGGCCTTTTCTGGTCGTGAAATTGGGATTCTGCAATCCTTGCGCGAAGTGCCGGGGTTTCTATCTTTTCTGGTGGTTTATCTGTTGCTGGTTTTTAATGAGCAGCGGCTGGCCTTGGTGACGCTGGCTATGTTGGGCATCGGCACGGCCATGACGGGGTATTTCCCTTCGGTGATCGGGCTGTATTTCACCACGGTCATCGCATCAATAGGGTTTCATTATTATGAGACTTGCAATCAATCGCTGGCGATGCAGTGGCTGGATAAGAAAACCGCGCCGCAAATGCTGGGCAAGATTTATGGCTTTGCGGCTCGAGCGCAAGTGTTGACCTTGATCAGCGTGTTCTTGGCGGTGATGGTCTTATCGCCGGAATTAAGCCTTCAAGACATCATCGACGGCGGCGCTTTTCCGGCGGGTCAATTCGGCTATCAGATCATGTATTTGGTGGCAGGGGGGGTAACGGTCGCGCTGGCGTTGATGGGGCTTCTTGGGTTTCCTTTATTCAAAGCCACCAACCCCCAGCGCAAATCAATTGTGTTGCGGTCGCGTTATTGGCTCTATTACGCCTTGATCTTTATGTCTGGCGCAAGACGACAGATTTTTGTGGTTTTTGCAGGCTTTCTGATGGTTGAAAAATTTGGTTATTCGGTTGGCCAAATTTCACTGCTGTTCCTTGCCAATGCGGTGATGAACATTTGGCTGGCGCCGATGATCGGCAAAATGATTGGCCGTATTGGGGAGCGGGCGGCATTGATCATCGAATATATAGGCTTGATTGTGGTGTTTACCGCTTATGCTTTTGTGGAAACCGCAGTGATCGCCGCCGGGCTTTACATTGTCGATCATATGTTTTTTGCCATGGCGATTGCGCTTAAAACGTATTTTCAGAAAATTGCTGATCCTGCGGATTTTGCAGGCACGGCAAGTGTTTCTTTTACCATCAACCATATTGTCGCGGTGGTTTTGCCCGCGGCTTTTGGGTTGCTCTGGCTGATCTCACCAGCGGCGGTGTTTTTAGCAGGGGCTGGGATGGCGACCATCTCTTTGTTCTTGGCCTTTAATGTGCCGCGTCATCCTGATGCTGGCAATGAAGTGGTTCTTGGCCATCGCGGGATGGTTAATCAAGCGGCAGAATAGGATATCAAATGGCGGATGCTTCAACAGACCTTCTGATTGTGGGCGCGGGTGCCGTTGGACTAGCCTTGGCACGCAACGCCAGCATGGCAGGCCGAGACGTTATTTTGATTGAGGCCAATGAAAGTTTTGGGATGGAAACGTCATCGCGAAATTCCGAAGTGATCCATGCCGGCATCTATTACCAAAAAGATTCGTTGAAGGCGCAATTATGCGTGAAGGGCGCTCATGCGCTTTACTCTTTTTGCGAAAGCCGCGGCATCACCACGCGCAATTACGGCAAACTGATTGTCGCCACCGATCAAGACCAATGCCAGCGCTTGGAAGATTTGAAAGCAAAAGGTGAGGTCAATCATGTTCCGGGGCTTGAAATCCTTTCGGGGAAAGCCTTGTCGGAAAAAGAACCTGAACTCAATGCCGAAGCAGCGTTATATTCACCGCTGACAGGCGTCATCGACAGCCATGGTTATATGGCGCAACTCGAAGCGGAATCTGAAAATAACGGCGCGATCATTGCTTACCAAAGCCGATTCAAATCAGCGGTCAAAACCTCAGCCGGTTATGACGTGATCATTGATGGGCAGGGCGAAGAGATGGTCTTATCCTGCCGGCATATCATCAACGCCGCGGGTCATGGTTCTTTTGCGGTCTCAAAAGGGATTGACGCGATGGATAGCGCCAGCATCCCTCCGCATTACATGGCCAAAGGTCAATATTTTACCACCACAAAGAAACCGCCGTTTTCGCATTTGATCTATCCCGTGCCATCTGGGGGCGGGTTGGGCATTCATCTGACGCTTGATGTCCAAGGGGGGGCGCGATTTGGCCCTGATATTCAATGGGTGGAAGCGGTGGATTACACCGTCAACCCCAATGACCGGGGCAAGTTTCATCAATTGGTGTCGAGTTATTGGCCAGGTTTAGAAGAACAAGATTTGGTGCCGGCTTGGGCTGGGATAAGGCCAAAAATCTATGCGGATGGTTCGGTGTTTCAAGATTTCACCATCCATGAAGACAAGGATCATGGCGCTGAAGGGGTGGTTGCGCTTTACGCGATTGATTCCCCCGGGCTGACCTCTAGTCTTGTCTTGGCTGATCATGTGCTGGGTTTGGAGTCGCTGTCATGAGCAAACGGGTTGCAGTTTTAGGCGGAGGGATCGTCGGCGTTTGCGCGGCGCTTGAAGCGCAGAAAGCAGGCTTTGACGTGGTGCTGATTGACCGCAAAAAACCAGGGCGTGAGACGTCTTTTGGTAATGCTGGGGTGTTGTCGGAATCGTCAGTCGTTGTGCTGAACAATCCAGGTTTGATTAAAACCCTGCCGAAATTATTGATGAATAATAGCATTGGCTTTCGATATTCGCCTTGGTTTGTGCTTAAAAATCTTGGGTGGTTTTTGAAATTTCTCAGCTATTGCACGCCGCGTAAAAGTCGCCATGCCGCTACAGCCTTGCGGGCGCTGATGGTGATTTCCTTGGAACGCCATAAAGCCTTGATTAAAGAAGCAAAAGTAGATGAATTGTTGCGTTATCAGGGATGGCTCAAAATCTTCCGCAAATCAGAAAGTTTTGAACGCTTTAAGGCGGAAATGAAAATCATGGACGATGCGGGTGTTCGCTACAGCGTCTATGAGCAATCGCAAATTCGCCAATTGGAACCTGGGCTTGAGCCGATTTATAAACACGCGGTGCTGGTCGATGACACTTGCGGCGTCAGCAATCCCGCCAAACTGACCGATGCTTATGTCGATCTGTTTTTGGCCGCTGGCGGGACAGTGTTGGAAGATAGCGTCATTGGGCTTGAAGATGGAACACGGCCGTGGGTTGTGCGTCTTCAATCTGGGGATGAAGTTGTCGCGGATCAATTGGTGCTGGCGGCAGGGGCATGGTCTGCGGAAATCGCATCTTGGCTGGGGTATCGGATTCCCATGCTTTGGGAGAGGGGCTATCACCGGCATCTAGAACCCGCAAAGGCACCAGCCTTAAAGCGAGCAATCCACGATATTGATGGCGGCTATGTCATGGCGCCGATGCAGACTGGGGTTCGGATCACCACCGGTGTTGAAATGCGCGACCGTGATGCGGAAATGAACACCTCTCAATTGGACGCAGCGATCCAAGATGCTCGATCCCATCATGGTTTTGGTGAACCCGTGGATGCGGAACCTTGGATGGGGCGGCGTCCCACTTTGGTGGATAGCCTGCCGATGCTTGGCGCCGCGCCTCGGCATGAGGGTTTGTTTTTTAACTTTGGCCATCAACATATTGGCCTCAGCATGGGGCCAGGGTCAGGGCAGGTGATGGCGGCGTTGCTGCAAGGCCAAACACCGCCGATTGATATCTCGCCCTTTAACCCATCCCGTTTTCCCATTTAGGCTTCAACAAGAGGTGATATCATGACGCCAACACGCGGTTTTCCCAAAAGCGAATTCGAAAACAGATTAAAAACAATTCAGGCCTCAATGGTGACTGATGAAATTGATGTTTTGTTGCTCACCCAAGAACACGATATCCGTTATGTGACAGGGTTTATGACGCCGTTTTGGCAAAGCCCAACCCGGCCTTGGTTCGTGGCTGTGCCTCAATCTGGTCTGCCGCAAGCCATTATCCCCACCATTGGGCGCGAGGTGATGGGGCGGTGTTTCACCGGTGGTGTTCATTGTTTTGCCTCGCCTTCCAATAATGATGACGGCATCGCTTTGGTGGCGCGAGTCATCCGCGATATGGCAGGACCTGAAGCGGTGATGGGCATGATGATTGGCCCAGAAACAAAACTGATGATGCCATTGATGGATATGGATGTGCTGGTCGAAGCGATTGGTGATCCTGTTCTGGTGGATGCCACCATGATTTTGCGGTCAGCAAGGATGGTCAAATCGCCGCTTGAGATTGGCAAATTGCGCCATATTTGCGGCTTAGCAAGCGATGTCTTTAACACGATGCCAACTTGGTTGAAACAAGGGCAAACTCTGGCTTCGGTCTTTACCATGTTCAAAGTCAACGCGCTGCAATCGGGCATTGATGATGTGTCTTATCTTGTCGGTAATGCCGGGCAAGGGGGGTATGACGATATCATCTCGCCCCCCGGCGAAGACCCCATTGCCAATGGCGATGTCCTGATGCTGGATACGGGCTGTGTTTGGGATGGCTATTTCTGCGATTTTGATCGCAATTTTGGCTTTGGTGATGTGTCATCGGAGGCGCTTGAAGCTTATGAATTGCTTTGGCAAGCCACGGAAGACGCTATTCATGGCTTAAAGCCCGGCATGACCTCGGCCGATCTCTTTGGCATTATGAAAGCGCGTCTTGGTGGCGAAGATGGCGATGATGAGGTGGGGCGCTATGGCCACGGGCTAGGGATTCAATTGACAGAACCGCCATCGCATATTGGCTGGGATGACACGGTGCTCACTGAAAATATGGTGCTGACGTTAGAGCCGTCTTTATCTCTTTCTGGAGGGAAAATGATGGTGCATGAAGAAAACATTTTGCTCACCGCCAATGGGGTGGAATTACTGTCAAAGCGCGCGGCGCCAAAACTGCCCATTATTCAAGGGTGATGGCTCGGGGCGGTTTCGACGAATAAGCAGGTGGAAGCTATCCTTTTGGATAGTTTACGCGCCAAGGGGTAGGGCTTACATTTAGAGTA
>CAYNQW010000085.1:0-7516 GCA_964399415.1 uncultured Hyphomicrobiales bacterium | reverse complement strand
GCCTGTTGGAAAGCGCATGGCAGCAAAGACAGTGTTCGGAGAAATGGCGCGCTCGAGAAGATTCGAACTCCTGACCCCCAGATTCGTAGTCTGGTGCTCTATCCAGCTGAGCTACGAGCGCGTGGCATTGGTCTTAGAGAATTTTTAGACATAAGGCAACCCCCCTTGATGAGAATCTGATCATTGTTTTGATGACGCGATCTCGGATGCAATCTTGGGCGCAGCCAAAGCAAATTGAATGATGAGAGAGGTGACAAAGCGGCTGGTTTTCGTTAAAGTCGCGCCATTCAAATTGGCATCAACCGCTCGCCTGAAGGGACACCATCATGTCATCACCTACAGAAAAATCCTTTCCTGTGTCTTGGGAAGAATTGCACCGCACCTCAAAAGCCTTGGCTTGGCGTTTGCTTGAGATGGGTCCGTTCAAAGGCATCATCGCGGTGACCAGAGGCGGTTTGGTGCCAGCGGCTATTGTGGCGCGTGAATTGGAAGTGCGGTTGATCGAAACCGCCTGCATCTCGTCTTATGATTACAAAGACCAAGGCGCACTTAAAATTTTGAAAGATGCCCCTCAAGCCGGTGATGGCGAAGGCTGGTTGATTGTGGATGATCTGGTGGATACTGGCGAAACCGCCAAAGCGCTCCGTGCCATGTTGCCGAAAGCGCATTTTGCCACCGCCTACGCCAAGCCCGCGGGTCGTCCTCTTGTTGACACTTTTGTCACGGAAGTCAGCCAAGACACTTGGATTTACTTTCCATGGGATATGGAACCCCAGCCTTCATCACCGATTGTAACCCTGAAGCAATCTTAATACTAACAACAATTCGAATTTGAATTTATTGGCAGACAGCAATTTGAATCGTCCAGGTTGTCGTTGCTGTAAACAGTGATTTTTGTGAAAGCGCCATCATCGGCTTTGACGCTTTCTGGCGGCAAATGAAGCCGGAAGGTTGTGCCTTTGCTGTCGCTCTTCAATAACTGCAAATCCCCGCCATGAACCCTCGCCGCATCACGGGCAATACACAGCCCTAAGCCCGGGCTGCCCACGCTGCTTGTGGTGAAGGGGGTGAAGAGTCGGGCTTGGACATTTTCCGGCATGCCCGGGCCATTATCGGCACAATCGAAGACACTACCCTCTTCCGTTAGACGCGCGGTGATCTTGAATTGATCTGCCCCTGCTTTTTTGGCGTTATGGATAAGGTTGTGCAGCAACCGATAGAAATAGTCACCATCCAAGAATAATTCTTTTGGCCCTTCATATCTAATTTCAATGCCCAAATCCTCGCCGCATTCTTTGAGAATCGGCGCCAAGGATAACCATTCTGGCTTCAATGCCTTTGGCGCCTTTATATAATCCGTCATCTGGCGGCAAAGGTTAGACGCCCGGTCAATTGATTTTTGAACAATTGCCGCGGATTTTTGCATCTGAGGGTCATTGGTATAGCCAAGACGGTCAGAGACCAACAAGGCTGACGATAGCACATTGCGCATATCATGATTCACTTTCGCCACCACCTCGCCCATGGTCGCCAGTTTTTCCTGTTGCACCATCTTTTCTTGGGTTGATGATTTCACCACATGAAAGGTGTTATGCGCCTCGCCAATAACCGAATTCATCGAATCCGCATTAGCGTTGAGCGACAATTGACCAAGACTTTGGGCATAATCAATCATGTCTTGTTTGATTAATTTGACTGGTGCGATAACCAATCGATTCAACAAATAAACAAAAGGCAGGCCGATCAATAGCCCAAGCATTAGGGCAAAAAGCAAACTTTTGAAAACATATGCCCTCAAGGCTGGCGTTACTTCATTGGACGGTAAAACCAGCAGAGATTCAAAGCCTGCATGGGATGGCGTATGAGCGCCCAATTGTTCAAAATGCCCCGTATTGACACGAAACACTTGTGGCGCGGTGGAAGAGGTAAAAATGGCAGCCAGCGCCAAAGGCAATTTGCTGGAAAACTCATCACACCAATCAATAGGGTCTATTGAGCGAGCCGCGGTGATCGTCGCTTGATCACCATACCAAATCATCTGACCGGAACGTCCAATAATGCCATAAGCATTGCCATCCGGCAGGCGAATTTCTGGTTAGTCAAATTCCGAGGTTTGCTTTTCAAAAACTTTTCTCTCCGCCAGCGCGCCCAATTCGTGAAGTTTGAATTGGATTGCGTTTTCGTAAAATTGAGGAAGCCATGGGATGATCATCACCGCTTCTAACATGATGATAAATCCAATAATAAAACACAAAAAACAACGATTGAGGCGATCGTTTACCATGGGGTAAACCCGATCAATCATGGACTTCATCTATATGATGGCCTCCTTAACCAACACCGTTAAAATAACGCAATAACGGATAGTTATTTTTTTGTGTACTTCTCTTAAACCTATCTATTTTTACTATAAAAAATTTAATAAATTACGAAGAAATGTCAAGTTTTTGGCCATTTTTTGAAAAATTGTCGATTTTTGCCTTTTCCGCGATGGTCTTTTTTCGGCGTTTAATTCAATCGCCGAGATGGTCTTTTTTGCTCAAGGCAAATCCGATGAAAGGGCTGGTTGACGGGTCGGTAACGGGTTGGCTAACGGGTCGGTTAACTGGGCAGTTGACTAGGCAGTTGACTAGGCGGGGCGCATTGCTTATAAGACCTTTTCGCGGAAATATCTGCAGTAACTTTAATCGTCAGGAGATCCCGTCATGAAACGGACTTTCCAGCCCAGCAATTTGGTTCGTAAGCGTCGCCATGGTTTTCGCGCGCGCATGGCCACCGTTGGCGGTCGTCGTGTGCTTCAAGCGCGCCGTGCCAAAGGCCGCAAGCGTTTGAGCGCCTAGCGGCATCAACCATAGCTTTTGCGGATATGCTCTAACCCTATTCAGGTCTAAGAGATTTGCAAAAGCGATCATCCGGGAGTTTTGGTGATGCCACTTGCAACGTCTCAACTCCAACCAGCCCATCCCCTTATTGTTTTGACCAAACGTCATGATTTTCTTGCCGCCGGAAAATTCGGCAAGAAAGGGGTGGCGGCTTCGGTGATTCTCCAAGCCCATGCCCATGGCAAAGATTTGCCGCCGCGTTATGGCATCACCGCCAGCAAAAAAATTGGCAATGCCGTCACCCGCAATCGCGCCAAAAGACGTCTGCGTCATCTGGCGCAACAGGAACTATCGCCTCAAGCCAAGCCTGGTGTTGATTATGTTTTCATCGCCCGCCACAACACCGCCCAAGTCTCTTGGCCGCAATTGGTTGGCGATTTTGCAAAAGCCATGCATCGCATCAATAAAAACCCTGATCAGGCTTCATCATGACCTCGCCTTTACCGCCCTCAAGGTCGCTTTTTCATCGCTTGATCCTGATGTTCATCCTGCTGCCCATCCATGGCTATCGCGTCTTCATCTCACCGCTGATTGGCGCGCAATGCCGCTTTCAGCCAAGCTGTTCAGCCTATGCGTTGGAAGCCCTGCACACCCATGGCGCGATTAAAGGTGGATATTTAACTGTAAAACGACTAGGAAAATGTCATCCTTGGGGTGGATCAGGCGTTGATCCTGTGCCAAAAAGGAAAACCTTGGATGGGGATCATTAAACGCCATCCGTGGGGAAGTTTTTGAATGCTCAAAGGAGAGCGTCGCTATGAATGCTGATAACCGCAACCTTATCATGGCCATCGCCTTGTCGATGTTGATCCTGATTGTTTATCAAGTGTATTTTATTCCCGACGCCCCGCCGCCCCAACAAGATGGATACGCAGGCCAAACCGTGGAAGGGTTGCCCGCCACCCCAAGCGCAAGCGAATTGCAGGCCAGTTTATCCAGCGCCCCACTTGCGGCCACCGCCCCGCGCGTTGCCATTAAAGGCAATAAAATTGAAGGCAGCATCTCCTTGGCCAGCGGCCGAATTGATGATGTTAAACTGCTTGATTATGGTGAAACCTCGCTTGATGACGTCAACCGCGTGGCGTTGTTGCGTAAATCAGGCGATATTGACAGTTATTTTGCGGAAATTGGTTTCCTTGATGGCAACAGCCAACCGCTGGTCAGCAAATCAACCCTTTGGCAAGCCGATGGCGATCTCCTAACCCCGGAAACCCCTGTCACCCTCAGTCATACCGCCGAAGGCATGACCTATCGCCTGACCTACACGATGGATGATGGGTATTTGATCACCATAAACGCCAGCGTTAATAACAACAGCGGCGACACCAAAGAGGTTCGACATTTTGCCCGGATGTTGCGCAACAAACCTTCGGTCAGCGATTTCTTCATTTCCTATGAAGGGCCTTTGGGGGTTTTTGTCGAAGATGTGAAAGAGCAGGTGAGTTACAAAACCATCCTTGATAAAGATTACCGCACCGAACGATTCCAAAGCGAAGGCGTCAAAGGGTGGATTGGCATCACCGATAAATTCTGGCTCGCGGCGTTGATCCCCCATGAGCAACAAGATGTGCTGTTTAGTTTCAATCGGGTTCGGGCCAAAAACCTGAACGGGCAACCCACGCAAGTTGATATGATCACCGGCGGCGCTCAGATTGCTGATGGCACCAGCCTGTCCCGCGAATTCAGTATTTTTGCAGGGCCTAAAGATATCGATATCTTGAATTTTTACAACGACAGCCAAGGCATTGAACGCCTTGATCATGCCATTGATTGGGGATGGTTCCCGTTCTTGACCAAGCCGTTTTTCCACGCGCTGAATTGGTTGAACGATAAATTGGGCAATTTTGGCCTTGCGATCTTAGCCCTCACCATTGTCGTCAAACTGGCTTTCTTCCCCTTGGCGAATAAGTCTTATAAATCCATGGCAAAAATGCGCGAGTTATCGCCAAAGATTCAGGAATTGCGCGAACGTTTCAGTGACGATAAACAGCGCCAGCAACAAGAAATGATGCAGCTCTATCGCACGGAAAAAGTGAACCCCGCCGCGGGCTGTTTGCCGGTGCTGTTGCAAATTCCCGTGTTCTTTGCCCTTTATAAAGTTCTGTTTATTGATCTTGCCATGCGCCACGCGCCTTTCTATGGCTGGATTACCGATCTTGGTCAGGCCGATCCGACCTCGATTTTGAATCTCTTTGGATTGCTGCCTTATTCCACGGCGATGTTCCCCGATTTTCTCAATCTCGGGATATGGCCGCTGTTCATGGGCATCACCATGTTTGTGCAAATGTCGCTGAACCCACCACCGCCGGATCCGGTGCAAGCCAAAGTGTTCAAATTTATGCCGCTGTTCTTCACCTTTTTGCTGGCCACGTTCCCCGCTGGATTGGTCATCTATTGGACATGGAACAACATCCTGTCGATCATCCAGCAATGGTTCATCATGCAATCGGTGAAGCGCGCGTCGAACGCAAAAGGCTAAAGCCATGAGCGGCGTTGATTCGCATGACAACCTTTCTGAAGATGACGCGCTGAGGCTTGAGCAAGGCCGCAAACTCTTTTCCGGCCAATGCGACTTTATCGCCGCTTCAACTTCCATTGAGAATCTGCCGGGAATGGATGGCCCTGAAGTGGCCTTTGCGGGTCGCTCTAATGTCGGCAAATCGTCTTTGGTCAATGCCCTCACCGGACGCAAAACGCTGGCACGCACATCACAAACTCCAGGCCGCACCAAGCAATTGATCTTTTTTGATTTGGCTCAACGCATGCGGCTGGTGGATTTGCCGGGTTATGGCTATGCCAAAGCGTCAAAATCAGACATCAAGACATGGACAGGCTTGACGCTGGCCTTTTTGAAGGGACGGCAAACCTTGATGCGCGTCATGCTGTTGATCGACAGCCGCCGAGGGGTGCTTGATGTCGACCGCGAAATCATGAAAATTTTTGATGATGCCGCCGTTTCTTGGGCGTTGGTCTTGACCAAGATGGACAAACTCAAAAAATCAGAACAAGACGCGGTGATCGCCGCCGCTGAAAAAGAAGCCGCCACCCATGTTGCCGCTTGGCCTGGGGTGTTTGCGACATCATCGGAAAAAGGCCTTGGCATTGCTGAATTGCGCGCCCATATCACCGATTTGTCGCGCCCCAACCCAAAAGCGATGGGTGAGTGATCGTCATTTCATGATCGCCATATCTTGCTTCACAGGGCAAATTAAGGCAAAACCTTACATCATGTCTTTAGATTAAACCTACGGCATCAAGGAGTTCCCCATGGCGGAAACACCCATCACCCCGACCGCCCAACGCAACGATTGGTTGGCAAAGGCCAATGTGCTTACCGAAGCCCTGCCCTATATGCGGCGTTATTCTGGGCATCGTATTCTGGTCAAATTTGGCGGCCATGCCATGGGGGAAGCCGAAACCATCCGCAGTTTTGCCGAAGATATGGTGTTGCTCAATCAAGTCGGCGCTTGCCCGGTGGTGGTGCATGGCGGCGGCCCTCAAATTGGCGAGATGCTGAAAAAACTGAACATCCAATCGGAATTCGTCAATGGTCTGAGGGTCACGGATGCCGACACGGTTTCCGTGGTCGAAATGGTGCTTTGCGGTGCGATCAACAAGTCGCTCGTTGGCGCGTTGCAGGTTGCTGGTGGCCGTGCTGTTGGCCTTTCTGGGAAAGATGGCAATTTGATCACCGCCCGCAAATTGGCTCAAGCCAAAGGCGATAGCAATATTGAAAGCAATGTCGACCTTGGCTTTGTCGGTGAGCCTCATTTGATTGATACAAGCGTTGTCGACGCCCTGATCGACGCTGGCATGACGCCGGTGATCGCGCCGGTGGCGCCTTCTGCCGATGGTGCGACCTATAATATCAATGCCGATACCGCCGCTGGAGCCATTGGCGCCGCGTTGGGCGCGACACGCCTGTTGATGCTGACCGATGTCTCTGGGGTGCTCAATAAAGAGGGCGAACATATTCAGAAACTGACCATCAGCCAAGCCCGCGCGTTGATCAAAGACGGCACCATCCATGGCGGCATGATCCCGAAAGTCGAAACCTGCATTGATGCGGTGGAAGGCGGCGTGGACGGCGCGGTGATTCTTGATGGCCGCGAGCGCCATGCTGTTCTGGTGGAGTTGTTCACCGAACATGGCATTGGCACCATCATCACCAAAGACCCTGCATAGAGGATAGAGCCGATGCTGCGCCGCACCCCATCGTTTGATGCGGATTATTATAACGGGTGGATCTTCGATCTCGACAACACCATTTACCCGGCGGAATCTGGCCTGTTTGATCAGGTCTCAACGCGCATGACGGCGTTCATCCAAAAGCAATTCGACCTTGATCGTGACGGTGCTTTTGCCTTGCAAAAAGGGCTGTTTCATCGCTATGGCACAACGGCGCGAGGGCTGATGGAAGAACATAAAATGGACCCTCATGATTTTCTGTCCTATGTCCATGATATTGATTTATCCAGCGTCACCCCGGACCGTGAATTGGACGAAGCCCTGACCCGCTTGCCCGGCAAAAAAGTTATTTTTACCAACGGCACGACGGCCCATGCCCGCCGCATTCTGGAAGCCTTTGGCATCGACCATCATTTCGAATACTGCTATGACATTATCGAAGCCCA
>CAYNQW010000084.1:0-7548 GCA_964399415.1 uncultured Hyphomicrobiales bacterium | reverse complement strand
CCAGCACCGCCTCCAAAACCTGACGCTTGATCAAACGCCGCGTGCCCCATGCGATCATATGCGGCGCGCTTTTGATCATCTTTCAGGACATCATAGGCTTCGGTGGCTTCACGGAATTTTTCTTCAGCCGCTTTATCATCCGGATTGCGATCCGGATGATATTTCATCGCTAATTTACGATAAGCGGTTTTGATGGTTTTGCCATCTGCGTCTTTGCTGACCCCAAGCACATCATAAAAATCACGTTTAGCCATGGGTCACGCTCACGGTCTCACACATCAATCGTCAGCAAACAGGATTAGCTGTTTGCTGATTTTTTATCGTCGTCGTTGTCGTCAACTTCTTCAAAGTCAGCGTCAACAACACCGTCATCATTGGCCGTATCTTGACCGCTTGCTTCAGCGTCATCGCCGCCTTCCGCCTGTTCGGCGGCATAAGCCGCTTCGCCCATTTTCATCAGCACCGCTGACAAGGCTTCGGTTTGAGGGCCAAAGTCTTGGTTATCCTCATCGGCGAGAGCTTCTTTCAGGTCAGCGACTGCTTTTTCCACGTCTTCTTTCAAAGCCGGGTCAGCTTTATCGCCCAGATCAGCGAGTGATTTTTCTGCCCCATGGACTAAGGATTCCGCCTGATTGCGTGCTTCGACTTTTTCGCGACGCTTCTTATCGTCTTCGGCGTGAGCTTCAGCATCTTTGACCATTTGTTCAATGTCATCATCGCTGAGACCGCCAGAGGCTTGAATCTTAATTTGCTGTTCTTTGCCGGTGGCTTTGTCTTTTGCGCTAACATTAACAATGCCGTTGGCGTCAATATCAAACGTCACTTCAATTTGCGGCACACCGCGCGGCGCGGCAGGAATCCCCACCAGATCAAACTGACCGAGCAATTTGTTATCCGCGGCCATTTCCCGTTCGCCTTGGAAGACACGGATGGTCACCGCCGTCTGATTGTCATCAGCGGTGGAAAATGTCTGTGACTTCTTCGTTGGAATGGTGGTGTTGCGATCAATCAGTCGGGTGAAAACGCCGCCAAGGGTTTCAATGCCCAAAGACAATGGCGTCACATCAAGCAACAACACATCTTTGACGTCACCCTTCAGGACGCCGCCTTGAATCGCCGCCCCAGAGGCCACGACTTCATCAGGATTCACCCCGCGATGCGGTTCAGCCTTGAAGAAATCTTTGACGACCTCAATAATCTTGGGCATGCGGGTCATGCCGCCAACCATGATCACTTCATCAATATCTTCAGCTTTGATGCCCGCGTCTTTCAACGCCGCGGCGCAAGGCTTGATGCTGCGCTGAACAAGATCTTCCACAAGCGATTCCAATTTGGCGCGAGACATCTTCACGTTCAGGTGCTTCGGGCCAGATTGATCGGCGGTAATAAACGGCAGATTCACATCGGTTTGGGTGGCGCTCGACAATTCGATTTTGGCTTTTTCTGCCGCTTCTTTCAGACGCTGGAGCGCCAGTTTGTCGTCGCGCAAATCAATGCCGTTTTCTTTTTTGAATTCTTCAGCCAAGAAATCAATGATGCGTTGGTCAAAGTCTTCACCGCCAAGGAAGGTATCACCATTGGTGGATTTCACTTCAAAAACACCATCACCAACTTCAAGAATAGACACATCAAACGTGCCGCCACCAAGGTCATAAACCGCGATGGTGCCTGATTCTTTCTTATCAAGACCATAGGCAAGTGCCGCCGCGGTCGGCTCGTTGATGATACGCAACACATCAAGACCGGCAATTTTGCCCGCATCTTTAGTCGCTTGACGCTGGGCGTCGTTAAAATAAGCCGGCACGGTAATAACCGCTTCCGTCACGCTTTCGCCTAAGAAGGCTTCGGCGTCTTCTTTAAGTTTACGCAAAATAAAACTGGACACTTGGCTGGGGGAATATTGTTCGCCTTGAGCTTCCACCCAACTGTCACCATTATCGGCGGCCACGGTCTTATACGGGACCAGTTTAGCGAATTTCTTCGACGCTTCATCGTTATGGCGGCGGCCAATCAAACGCTTAATCGCGAAAAGAGTGTTTTCAGGGTTGGTGACCGCTTGACGCTTTGCCGGTTGACCCACCAAACGCTCGCCACCATCGGCAAAAGCAACCATGGACGGTGTCGTCCGTGCGCCTTCTGCGTTTTCGATAACCTTAGCGGAACTGCCATCCATCACCGCAACACATGAATTGGTGGTGCCCAAATCGATTCCAATGACTTTACCCATAGTAGCCTCTTTCTTCATTGTGCTGGTCTTAACCAATTTTGCACCAGCCTAGAGAACAGTTTTTTGCTGTTCATGCCTTTGATAAGCCTCATATAAGAAGCGCATTATAAATTACAAGGTTTTGGCCATAAGCCTTTTAATCCTTGTTTTCCTTTGCTTTTGACACCCCAACCATGGCCGGAGTTAACAAGCGGTCATGCAACATCCAACCGGTTTGCGCGACCTGCACAACCATGCCAGGTTCCACTTCATCGGTGGGAATTTCAAACATGGCTTGATGCTTGTCGTAATCGAATTTCTCGCCCATGGGATCAATTTTGGTGATGCCATGGCGATCCAGAACCGAGGTTATTTCCTGATGGATCATCTCAACACCAACCACCAGATTCGTCATCGTGTCATCAAGACTTGAACGATCTTCAGGGAGCGCATCAACGGCGCGTTTCAGGTTATCCACCACCGCCAAAAGATCACGGGCAAAACCTGCGTGACCATATTTGCGGGCTTGGCTTAATTCGCGTTCGGTGCGGCGGCGGGTATTTTCCGCTTCCGCCATGGCGCGCAACGCCTGATCTTTCAGGGTGTCGCGCTCTGCTTCTAGTGCTGTGATGGGGTCAAGATTGTCCATGGTATTTTCTGGGGCATTTTCTGGGGCATTTGCTGGGTTTGATGAAACAGCGTCTTCGGCGGCACCAGATGCAGAGCTTTCAGCCCCGTCATGATTGGCTTTTGTCGCGTCGTCATTTGCCATGTTGTCTTTTGCCATGCCTTCATTGACTGGCGCGTCCTCAGCATCATTGATTTTTTCATCAGCCATGGTTTCACTCTTCCAGAACATTAATCTGGTGGGTATGTAAGGGCTGACATTGCTTTGCGCAAGGGGTGGCGGTAATTTTTACCGCTGAGGGGCGTGATCTAACGCGCTATCCCTCTATACATCGCCAAGCATTTTGCTGATGGCTTCCGACGTGTAATCCACCATCGGAATAATCCGAGCGTAATTCATTCGCCTTGGGCCAATGACCCCCACCGCGCCGACGATATGATTGCTGCTGTCTTTATAAGGAGCGATAATCATCGCGCAGTCGGTGTTTTGGAAGAGCGCGTTTTCAGCGCCGATGAAAATCTGAACGCCAGAGCCATGTTGCACGGCCTCCAACACATTCATGGTGTTTTCCCGCGCTTCGAGCATATCAAAAAGCCGTTTGATGTTATCCAGATCATCCGCCGCCGACACGTTATCAAGCAGATTTGCATGGCCCCGCAGGATCAATGACCCGGGCTGTTGTTGATCGCCAGAAAAAATCGCCAAGCCTGTATCCACCACTTTGCGCGCCAAGGCATCAATTTCCGCTTTGCGTTGATCAATGTCTTTTTTAAGTTTTTCCCCAGCTTCCGCAAGGGTTGACCCCGCCAGCACCGTGGATAAGAAATTTCCAGCTTCCACCAAGGCCGATGATGGCAAGCCTGGGGGCAGGGTGATGATGCGGTTTTCCACTTGCCCCGACCCGGTGACAATCACCACCAAAGCCCGAGTGCGGCCAAGAGGAACAAATTCCACATGACGAATTAAAGCATCCATTTTCGGCGATATGACCAAAGACGCGCAGCGCGAAAGCCCTGATAGCGCGGTTGTCGCTTGTTCGAGCGCGTCGTTAAAACTGATGCCATTGGCGTTGCATTGCGCGTCAATGCGGCTTCGGGTGTCTTGTGGCAACTCGCCGCCCATTTCCATCAATCCGTTAACAAACAGCCTTAAGCCGATTTCGGTTGGCAGGCGGCCTGAAGACGTATGGGGTTGAAACAACAAGCCAGCCTTTTCCAAATCCGCCATGATGGATCGGATGCTAGCGGGGGAGAGCGCCCCTTCAAGATCAGCGGCGATGGATTTTGAACCGACGGGAGAACCCGTTTCCAAATAAAGGTCAACAATCCGCCTAAAAATATGATGCGCGCGATCATTGATCCCATCACCAGCGACAGCATCAATAGAACGACTCGACGGATGACCAAAATAATCATTCATAAGAAAACCCTAGATATGCTATGGCTTAACGTCAACAGCGTAACCACCAGCATTTTTGCCTATAACCTTTTAGGGGAGAAAAGCAATGTCTTCTTTTCAACGCAGCAACGGTCGGGCGATTGACCAATTGCGCGCGATCACCATGGAACCTGGATTTTCACCCTATGCCGAAGGGTCATGCTTGATCAAATGCGGCAACACCCATGTCTTGTGTTGCGCTAGCGTCGAAGAGCGCGTGCCGCCGTTTTTACGCAATACCGGCAAAGGCTGGGTGACGGCTGAATACGGGATGTTGCCGCGCTCCACCCATACGCGCACCGACCGCGAAGCGGCTCGCGGCAAACAATCTGGCCGCACCCAAGAAATTCAACGGCTGAT
This sequence comes from uncultured Hyphomicrobiales bacterium, assembly GCA_964399415.1. Taxonomy (GTDB): domain Bacteria; phylum Pseudomonadota; class Alphaproteobacteria; order Puniceispirillales; family UBA1172; genus JAGWAQ01. The sequence continues at coordinate 2,917 of CAYNQW010000084.1, read as the reverse complement.
TGGCCGCGCCCTTCGCGCCGTCACCGATTTGGAAGCTTTGGGCGAGCTCCAAATCAAAATTGACTGCGATGTCCTGCAAGCCGATGGCGGCACCCGCACCGCTTCGATCACCGGCGCTTGGGTGGCGCTAAGTTTGGCTTGCGAAAAATTGCTGCTCGCGGGGTCGATTTCCCGTTCACCCCTGATTGATCAAGTGGCGGCTATTTCTTGCGGTATTCTGCAAAGCACTCCAATCCTTGATCTTGATTACGATGAAGATTCAACCGCTGAAACCGATGCTAATTTTATTCTCACCGCTGATGGCGGCGTGGTTGAAATTCAAATGACCGCCGAAGAAACCCCGTTTCGCCGCGACGAAATGAACGCGATGTTTGATCTGGCGGAAAAAGGCGTGCTTCATCTGGCGGAATTGCAACGACAAGCGGTTAAAGACGGGCTTTGATCATGGCGCGGCAACTGACCGAATCAACCCTTGTGCTCGCCAGCCATAACAGCGGTAAATTGCGCGAGATCAAAGCGTTGCTTGCGCCATTTGCCCTCACCGTCATCAGCGCCGGTGATCTTGACCTGCCGGAACCCGATGAAACGGAAACCACATACACGGGCAATGCCCAATTGAAAGCCCGCGCGGCGGCGATTGCCTCTGGTTTTCCTGCGCTTTCTGATGATAGCGGGTTTGAAATGTTGGCGCTCAACAAAGACCCTGGGCTTTATTCGGCGCGCTGGGCAGGGGCTGATAAAAATTTCATGGCGGCCATGGAGCGTGTCCATCAAGAGTTCACCGAAACCGGCAGTGATGACCGGCGATGCCGTTTTGTTTGCGCCTTATCAATCGTTTGGCCCGATGGTCATGATGAAACCGTCGAAGGCATCATTGACGGTGACTTTATCTGGCCTCCTCGCGGAAATCGCGGCTTTGGTTATGACCCGATCTTTCAATTGAGCGGCACCAATCAAACCTTTGGCGAAGCAGACCCTGATTGGAAGCATAGCGTCAGTCATCGGGCGCGCGCCTTTGACCAATTGCTGGAGCGGTGTTTTCAAGAGACGCCAAAAGCCTCTTAAGGAAACCCCGCCATGACCCCTCCGGCAGCCGCATCTTTGGCTCTCTATGTGCATTGGCCATTTTGCCTGTCCAAATGCCCTTATTGTGATTTCAACAGTCATGTGGCGAAAGAGGTTGATCATCCCCGCTGGGCCGATGCCCTGCAACAAGACTTGCGGCATCATGCCGAATGGGCGGGCAAAAAAGGCCAAACGCTGAGCAGTTTGTTTTTTGGTGGCGGAACACCATCGCTGATGGCGCCAGAAACCATGGCCAAAATCATCAACACCGCAAAACAGATTTTCCCATGCGCCCCTGATCTGGAAATCACCATGGAAGCCAACCCCACCAGCGTCGAAGCGGATAAACTTCACGCCTTTCGCGACGCTGGAGCCAACCGCTTATCCATGGGGATTCAATCGCTAAATGACGCGGCGCTGGGGTATCTTGGCCGCGAGCATTCCGCCAAGGAAGCGCGCGCCGCTTTGGCAAAAGCCCAAGCCATCTTTCCCCGTGTTTCGGCAGATTTTATTTATGCCCGCAGCCAACAAACCATAGAGGAATGGCGGCGTGAACTCGACGCCATTCTTGATTTAGAACTTGAGCATCTGTCGCTTTATCAACTGACCTTAGAACCCGGCACAGCATTTTACAGCCGTCATCAGCGCAGTTTGCTCGATGTCCCTGACGCTGATGAAGGGCGGCGGTTTTATGACCTGACCCAAGAAAAAACTGAAGCCGCCGGATGTCCAGCCTATGAAATTTCCAATCACGCCAAGCCCGGGCAGGAAAGCCGCCATAACCTGATTTATTGGCAATCCCATGATTGGCTTGGCATTGGCCCCGGGGCTTATGGACGATTTTGGCGCGAAGGCCAGCGCGTCGAAACCCGAAACCGCCGTGATCCAGCCGCTTGGCTTGATGACGTGATGACCCAAGGCCACGCGATTGATCAAATCACCGAAGATCAGCCCTCTGATTTTGCTGAAGAAGCATTGATGATGGGGTTAAGGTTGCATCAAGGGGTTGATCTGGATCGCATCATTGAAATCGCCGGTGCCATGGATGATTGGGGGGATGCCGCCGCGCTTGATCAGCTGATTGATGCCGGCTTGCTGAGCCGCAAGGGCAAGATGCTTAACCTTACCCAAGAAGGGCGACCCTTGCTGAACACCATCTTGGCGCGGTTGATCGCCGATTAAAATTGCTGACCGGCAGGGATCATCACCCGCGCTTGGCCATTTTCGATTTGGAGGATTTCAAGCAAGCGTTTGTTTTCGCCATTTGCGCCCAATTTGAACATGCCGCTGAAACCAGAAAACCCATCGCTGGACAATAAATCGGTTTTCAACGCTTGCGGCGATTGATGATCCAGCGTGCTGGCCAAGACCACCGCATCAAAAGAAAGCAAAGCCGGTTTGGAGGCAGGTTGATCAAAATGACGTTCCCAAATGGCTTGGAAGCGATCGTTTTTTTCCGTTGGAAGATCAGCAAACCATCCGCGAGCAAGCGAAGGTTCCTGCAAAATTGCGGCGTTGTTCCAAAGTGATGTGCCGAGATATTGCACTCGCTCTGGGTCAAGATCATACCATGACAATACTGGTGCCACCCGAAGGCTGAACGGCACATCCCCCGCGATTAACACCAAATCATAACGCGGTGTTTTTGGTCGCGCATTGTCTGAACGATTGGTCCACCCCGTTAAGTTTTTGATGGATTGCCGCAATACTTTTTCATCGGCGAGAATTTCTTCATCCAAGGTCATCAAATCCGCCGTGACTTTGTTATGGGTGCGGGTCATATCAATGGCGAATTGACTGATGCGTTTGCCGTAATCATTGGTCTGGGCAATGATCGCCATATGAGGCTGTG
>CAYNQW010000083.1:0-7563 GCA_964399415.1 uncultured Hyphomicrobiales bacterium | reverse complement strand
CGCCGGCTACACCGTCGACAAAAGCGCCGGCAACGGTGCAGGGAACCGGAACAACTATCGAAATGGGCGGTCCGAATACACCCGAGTCCATCGTCGTGAATGGAACTGGCGAAACGGGCGCAAATGTTTCGGTCGAAATTGGTGGTGCAACAGAAACCACCACAGTTGATGGCAATGGAAATTGGTCGGTCACGTTTACAGGTGGAAATTTTCCGGTCGACGGGAAACATACGGCGAAGGTGACGGTTGTCGATCCGGATGGTGAAAAGACCAACCTTACAGGACCAAGCTACATTATCGATACGACTGCACCAAGTCTTCAGACTAAAACAGTGGAACTTGATGATGTTGTGAATATTGCCGAAGCGGAGGATGGTTTCGTTCTTAAGGGAACAACAGAACCCGGATCTTTTGTAACTGTTGAATGGAATGGTCTCAAGCTCACTGCGACAGGCGCAGAAGATGGGACTTGGTCTGTGAGCATACCGGCTGAAAATATTCCCGATGGCGAAGTTCAGACGATTGCGAAGGTGACCGCAGTTGACCAAGCAGGCAACAGTGCATCGGTTAATCATGTCATCCATATTGACACTGAAATTTCAGCCGGTCTCGATACGGGGTTATCAGGTGGTGACGATGTGGTTAATGCGGTCGAAGCCCAAGCTGTGGTTGTGTTGACTGGAACGGCAGACGAAAACGCGAATGTTGTCGTATCCGTCAATAACCAAAATTATGAAACTCAGGCAGATGACGCAGGTAACTGGTCTGTCAATATTCCTGCAAACGCACTACCTGGTGGAACCTATGAGTTGCCTGTAAAGGTGACTGCTTCGGATAGTGCAGGAAATACTGCAACAAGTTCCGGAAAATTGAAAGTCGATACAGAAGCCAATGTCACCATTTCTGCAGAAACTGTCGAAACTGATGGGGTGATCAATGCGCAGGAGTTGAGCGATGGAAGCGTGTCGATCACTGGTTCAACAGATCCCGGGTCATCTGTTTCTGTGACGGTAAATGGGCTAACGCAAGCTGCGACGGTAGATGAAACCGGCGAATGGAGCGTGAACGTTCCCGCAAGTGTCTTTCCTGCTGGTGAAAATAACGTCTCAGTCAGCGCAACTGCGACGGATACATTTGGCAACTCTAGCACTGCAGTCGAAGCAGTCAGTGTGGACACAATCGTCAATAAATTGACCGCAGAAGAACAATCAAGTGGTTCCGATAATTTTGTGAACGCCAGCGAAGCGCAAAACGGGCTATTGATCACCGGAGACGTAGAACCGGGATCCAGCGTTTTTGTGACCTATAACGGGAAAAACTACACTGCGAGCGTTCATGACGATGGAACTTGGTCCGCTCTGGTTCCTGCCTCAGAGCTTGCCGATGGAGAATACGTTGCCTCCTATAGTGTCACTGCAACGGATGGGGTCGGAAATACGAGCACGATTAACGACGTTGTATCCGTAGATACTTTGGTTAACAAATTCACCGCAAAGGAAAACTCAAGCGGTGACGATGCCATTTTGAATGCTGAAGAAATGCAGAACGGAATGGTTTTGACTGGAAAAGTTGAACCCGGTTCAAAGGTTACCGTTACGTTTGACGGGCAAAATTATGACGCAACCGTCGATGAAAACGGCAATTGGACTGCAACGGTTCCGGCCTCTGCGATAAAAACTGGGGACTATGTAGAAAGTTATTCGGTCACCGCGACCGATCCTGCGGGAAATATTGCTTCCATTTCAGGACAGGTGACAATTGATACGGAAAAACCAGATGCAATAAACATAATTTCGCAGGAGCTTGATGTAGAGACAGGGGCTACGGAAAAACTAAGTGTGGAACAAACCGAAGATAGTCTTGAGGTTGTTCAGGTTTTTGAAAATGGTGATCCGCAATCGCTCAGTGTCTTTACCTATGACGTTGCCCAACAGGATAGAACCTATATCGGGTTCAATTCCAAAATTCCGGATGGAAGCAGCGTTGTTGTGGCTGCAGAAGATGCGTTGGGTAATCAATCGGCCGCATTGGTTTTCATGGATACCAAAACGGACAGCTCCCGCAATTTGGTTGATTACCAGTTGTCAGATTTTGATATTAACGTGATTGACCTTCAATCCATGGGTGGCACCACTCTGACAATCACAGAGGCAGATATTCTCGCACTGTCAAAAACAACGGATATTGTTACCATTCGGGGAGATGCCGGCGACACAGTCATAATGGAAGGTGCGGCCAAATCGGCACAAACCTATACCGAAGCCAATACCGGAACGACCTATTCGATCTACACCTTGGGTGATGACGGGGCGACGGTTTATTTGGACGAAGACATTGCTGTGACGGTGTGATGAAGATGGGAAACGCAATAAAGGCTGCGGTTCCTCTCTTTCTGGTTCTTTTGGTCACCGGCTGTATGGCGACGGGCGGGGCAAAGATGCCTTCGGGCGGCATCTTTGGCAGCAAGTCGGCAGATGAACAGGGGACGGTGTCAACCGGAGAAAGATCGGGTGTCATTTCGCAGCTCTCTGATCGGCGCTCTTTACTGCCGGCAGGGGGAACTTATGATCAGATCGCGAAAGCTGTTTTAAGCTCCAATCTTGCACCAGCCGAGGCGGAACTGCGTGCTGCAAAGCTGCGTGCTGAAGCGCAATCAAAGAATTGGTTGCCGACCATTGGTCCGTCCCTAAGCCTGACATCTCTTGGGGATTTCGTCGCAAGCCTTGTGATTGAGCAAGTGCTCTTTGACAACGGGCGTAAAAAAGCAGAGCGTGAATTTTCTGTGGCAGATGTCGAAGTTGCAGCTGTTTTGTTGTCTCAAGATACCAATGAGCGGGTTTATGACGCCTTGGATTTATATCTGAGTGCCGAGGAAGGGCGCGACATCGCCACGCAAGCGAATATCGCACTGAAGGACATGGAAAAATTCCGCTGGATTATGGAACAACGCGTCGCAGGGGGTGTTTCAGACCTGTCTGACCTTAGCATTCTCAACCATAAAATTTCTGAGATTAAATCGGACCGCCGCCTAGGCGAAGAAAAAGCGGCAACAGCCATGGCTGAACTGGAGGCCATGGGGGCGGAAAACTCCAAAGCTCTGAGCGGATTGAGTGCAGTGTCGGTTGATCCGGAAATTACACGTGATCTTTCGGTTCTAAAAGCCCACGCAGAAAAAGACAGAGACATCGCGCGCGCCAAAATTGAACGCGCATCGAACCTCCCCGGTCTTAAGGCAACGGCCACGGGCATCAGTGGGTCCTCAGACATAGACGCAGCTCTCCAGACCACAGGAATATTTGATCTTGGCACGGGCGCACGGCTCAAAGCGGTTGATGCAACGAAAGAGGCAGCGTCGCGCAAAGTCGACCTTGCACACGAAAGTGCGGATCGCCGCCTGAGCACTTTGGAAAAAACCTATGTCGCAGCCAAAAGAGCGACCGGTGAGGCAGAAAATCTGACACGACAGGCAAAACAAAATCTTGATGTATTTCAAAGTCAATACGAAGCCGGCCAACGCCAGATCATGGATGTTGTGGGCGTGTATGAAACCTATGCACGGCAAAAAAGATCACAGATCGGACATAAATACGATGCCGCACGCGCCCAGCTTAAGATGGCGCGAGACATGGGATTACTAGCAGATGGAGCGGAAATTTGAAGAAGAGACCACTCTTAAGTATCACGGGGGCAACGGCACGTAACTTACGAACTGTGGAAACAAAAAGAAAAACGCCCATCCTGACACAAAAATATTCTGAAAAACTGCGCAATAGAGCGCAGCTAATTTTTCTGTACGCTGGATTGAATGGTAGAAGTGCAACGCTCACGGACATTTGTGATGCCATTGCCAAATCTGAAGGTGACGGAGACGGATACACAATCAATCAGCTTGCCGCAGGGATCAAAGCCACAGGTATGGTACCCGAAGTTGCGCAAGTTTCGGAATTAACCGAAGATCAATGGCCAGCCATTGTTCAGATGACAAGCGGTCAGTATATTTTGGTTTTAAGCCAGGAAGACGAAACTCTTATCCTTTACGAAGCGGACGCCAAAGATCAAAAAACGCGAGTTTCACGATTTGAATTTGAACCCTATTTCACCGGGACGGTTGTGCGCGCCGAAGTCACGTTGGAAGAGCTGTCAAAAACCCATACGGCAAAACCACAATCAGATCACTGGTTTTGGGGATCCTTTGTACCGTTTAAACGCCAGTTCCTCGAAGTGGCTTTGGGATCGTTTGTAGCCAATCTTTTGGCCGTTACCGTCGCTTTATTTTCTTTGCAGGTCTATGACCGTGTCATCCCAAATCAATCTGAAGCCACGCTATGGGTGCTTGCCGCGGGGGCGGTGATCGCATTGGTGCTGGAAGCTTTGCTCAAAATGGCGCGATCTCGCCTTGTAGATGGGGCAGGACGTCAGATTGAAATCGGAATTCAAAAACTTCTTATGGACCGCGTTTTGGGTATGCGCTCTGATCTACCAAACAGATCGCCCAGCGAACTTTTCTCTGCAGTGCGCGAATTTGGCTCTGTGCGTGAATTTTTTACCTCTGCCTCGCTTGGAACGCTGACCGATATCCCCTTTGTCTGCGTGTTTTTGCTTTTGGTATATTCGATCGCGGGGAATATCGTATTTGTCTTGATGTTTGGCGGTCTGTTGATGGTCTTGCCTGGGTTTTTCCTTCAAAAAAGGGTGATCCGCATCACCCGCGAAATGCAAGGAGCCTCTGTCAAAACCAACCGGTTGCTGCATGAGGCCTTGGTGGAAGCAGATACGCTTAAAACGCAACGCGCAGAGGATCGGTTTCGTCGCATTTGGAATGAATTGACAACCGTTTCGGCGGTCAAATCTTCGGAACAGCGGACCTTGGGATCTATACTTACGTTTTGGAGCCAAGGCATTCAGCAAGCTACCTACCTTGCAGCGGTGATTTCCTGCACCTATCTCATCTTCAAGGGCGAATTTACCGTTGGGTCGATTATCGCGGTTGGCATTTTAACGGGCCGCACGCTTGGTCCTCTCAGCCAACTTGCCGGAATTATGGCCCGTTGGGGCAATGTAAAGTCGGCGCTTGACGCGCTTGAAACTATCGTCAACGCTCCTCAGGACACAGACGTTGCGCGTACCTACCTACGCCGCGATGACACAAGAGGCGGGTTTGAGTTACGCGATGTGATCTACCGCTACGATCCAGATGTTCCGCCAAGTGTGAATGTCGCTGCCGCAATTATTCAACCGGGTCAAAAGGTTGCTGTACTGGGGACGAATGGGGCGGGAAAATCCACTTTGCTGAAACTGCTCAGCGGTCTTTATGCGCCCCAAAGTGGCACGATCCTTTTGGATGCTACAGATATGAGTCAAATCGCGCCCAAAGATTTGCGCCGGTTAATTGGCTATCTTGGACCAGATGTACGTCTTTTCAGCGGGACTTTGCGTGATAATTTAAACCTCAATATGCTGGAAAAAGACGATGCACGGTTGTTTGAGGCCTTGGATTTTGCGGGTCTTGGTCAATTTGTGCGAAGCCACGCCAGAGGCCTTGATCTGCAGCTAAGCGACGGGGGAACGGGACTTTCCTCGGGACAACGTCAATCCATCGGTTGGGCGCGTCTTTGGTTGCAGGATCCAAAGATCTGTCTCTTGGATGAACCCACCGCAGCCCTCGATCAAACGCTTGAAGCCACATTGATTAGCCGTCTTGAAACATGGCTGAAAGGGCGCACGACCATCATGGCGACCCATCGTCTGCCCATCGTGTCGCTCGCTGATCGGACAATGATCTTACAGAACGGGCGCATGGCAATTGACGGTCCAAGCCATGAAGTGCTGGCCCATATCAATCAAGCCTCAGAACGCAAACTGGAGGCAACGGCATGATTATGACGGATGCAAGCATTTCTTTAAAATCCCAATTCGGGACCCGCATGAAGGGACCGTCTCTGATCATTTGGCTCAGTGCCATTTCTGTATGGTGCTTTATAATTTGGGCGGCCTATGCTTGGGTTGATGAAATCGTACGCGCAGACGGGGAGCTCATTTCGTCGTCTCGACCGCAGATTATTCAAAACCTTGAAGGTGGAATTTTGGCCGAACTCAAGGTCGCTGAAGGCGATGTTGTCAATCGCGGTGATATCCTTGCGCGTTTGCATGACACGAAATTCCAATCTTCGGTGGATGACCTTCAGGATCAGATCGCAGCGCTTGAAATTCGCCGTCTGCGCCTTGAGGCCGAATTGCACGGCGCGTTGGAATTTTCGGTTCCTGATGAATACGGGGTGGAATATTCCGATCTGGTCGCGTCAGAACGGGCTCTGTTGGAGGCGCGTCAACTTGATTTCATGAGCCGGCGCGACGGGGCGCAAAAGGTCCTTGACCAGGCGAAAAATGAGACAAATCTTCTTGAAAACATGCTCACCAAAAAGGTCGTCGCTCTGATCGAAGTAACCCGCGCACGTAAAACGCTAGCAGATGCGCAGATCAGACTAGATGAGATCATTACAGGTACGGGCTTGGAGAGAGCCAATCAATATTCTGATGTGCTCAAAGAACTTTCGACGCTGAAACAAAACCTTAAAGCATCCAAAGACCAATTAAACCGTACCATCCTGCGAAGCCCAATGCGCGGCGTGGTGAACAATCTGGCTGTAACGACAATTGGCGGGGTAGTGAGACCGGGTGAGGAGATTTTGGAAATCATCCCGCTTGATGACGATCTTTTTGTGGAGGCACGAGTCAAACCAAAAGACATCGCAAATATTCGTTCCGGTCAAAGTGCGACAATCAAATTGACGGCCTATGACTATACGATCTACGGGACGCTTAAGGGGTATGTGGATGTGGTTTCTGCCGATACGTTTAAGGATGAAAATTCTCGCAGCGTAGATGGAGACCCCCATTACAAGGTCCGCATTATTGTGGATCGTGACAATCTGACATCCCGCCAAGCACGTATTGAAATCAGACCGGGTATGCAGGCACAGGCGGAGCTTCAAACCGGTGCAAAAAGTGTGCTGCAATATCTGTTGAAACCGCTTTATAAGTCCAAAGACGCATTGCGCGAACGGTAATTTTTTTGTCGGCCTGTCGCGCCGCGCTTTAGGTCAGGCTTAACCGGATGTGGCTTTGATCGCCTCAAGTTGGGACCGGAATTCTGCGCTCAATGCCTTAGGGCGTCCCGTTGAAGCATCCACGAGGACTTGCGCAAAAAAACCTTCTGCAAAGGCTGCGGCATCGTCGTTTCGAAACAACCCAACTTCGTATTTCCAAGATGAATTCCCAATATGTCCGACCCGCAATCCTGCATGGATCAGGTCAGGGTAACCTGCCTCTGCGTGATAGACACATCCGCTTTCCACCACGAGAAACCGGAATTCGGATCCGCTTTCGTCAAAAAGCCCCTGTTGGATTTGCCAATTGGTTACGACCGTATCGATCAGCGAATAATGGATCACATTGTTCATATGCCCATATTGATCATTATCCATCCACCGTGTGGGAAGTTGGTCGAAAAAAAGGTAATCTGATCTTTGTCCTGCGGGTGTTCTGGGCATGTTTCCTGTCCTT
>CAYNQW010000082.1:0-7623 GCA_964399415.1 uncultured Hyphomicrobiales bacterium | reverse complement strand
GGCAGCCTTTGGATGTCACGGTTTCTGCGCTGGGTGGTGCAAGCTCTTTGCGGGGCGGAACACTTCTGATGACACCACTTTTGGGCGCTGACGGCCAAACATATGCCATCGCACAGGGCAATTTGGCTGTCGGTGGTCTTGGTGTCGAGGGGGCTGACGGATCATCGCTCACGGTTAACATTCCCACAGTTGGACGCGTTCCGCAGGGTGCAACGGTGGAAAAGCTGGTTGAAACGCCATTTTTGCAAACTGAATATCTGATCTTAAACTTGCACCGCAACGATTTTTCTACCGCAGCGGCTGTTGCTGAAGCAGTGGGTGAGATATTTGGTGAGGATATCGCCGTTCCCATTGATGGCGCATCAATTAGAGTGCGCGCACCTGTGGATCCAAGCCAACGCGTGGCTTTTGTTGGGCTTTTGGAAAATGTAGAAGTTCAGCCTTCCGCACCTCCCGCGCAGGTTATCGTGAACTCCCGGACCGGCACGGTGATCATAAATGGAAATGTGCGCGTCACCCCTTCTGCAATCACACATGGGAGCCTTACGGTCCGTGTTACTGAAGACCCCATTGTCACCACGCAAGACAATGTCATTGCTACAGAAAACGCTGTGGTTGCCACACCAGCAGAGCCCGTGGTTACACCGGATACCGCGGTTGATGCAGAAGAGGAAACAGCCAAAGCCTTTGTTTTTGATCCAGGCGTGAGCCTTACGGAAATCGTTGACGCGATCAATGCTGTTGGGGCAACACCTTCGGATCTTGTGGCTATTCTTGAGGCATTAAAGGTTTCTGGTGCGCTAAGAGCGCAGCTGATTATCATTTAGGAAAGAGATCCGCAGATGTCACAAGATACCCTTTCGATTAATGCAGGTCTCACCAACTTTACCCCTCGTCAAATCGATGAAAAGAAAGATCCGGAGAATGCAGAACTTCGCGCCGTGGCAGAGCAATTTGAGGCAATGTTTGTCTATGAAATGATGAAATCAAGTCGGGCCGCAAAGCTTTTTGATGATCCTCTAAATACCTCGGCATCTAAGCCGTTCTTAGAAATGATGGACAAAGAAATATCTCAGAAAGTTTCAGACCAAAGTTCACTGGGAATTGCTGAGGCCATCATGTCGCAATTCAACCGCAAATAACGGAGTATTCACGTGCCCAGCCTAATGGATATCGGCAAAAGTGCAATTAATGCTCAACGCGAGGCGTTGAACGTGACGGGCCAGAATATTGCCAATGTGAATACCGAAGGTTATCGGCGGCGGGATGCGGACCTGAAAGAAGTCTCAGGATCACAAAGCGAACTGGCATCCAAAGCGGCGCAAATCGGGCTCGGTGTTTCGTTGGGAGAGGTGCGTCGCGCGTTTAACACCTATCTTACTCAAAGTGCAAATTCCGCAGAAAGCAAATTTCAATCGGCAACGAATTTTGTTCAATCGATGGAGCGGCTTGAAAATCTCATTTTGCCCACGGACGGGGACCTATCTTCACAAATAACCCAGTTTTTTTCTAAGCTCGCGGACATCTCGGCAAACCCAGGTGATCTTGCGCCGCGCGCTGCGGCAATTGAACAGGCCTCTGGACTTGCCAATGGGTTCAATGTGACATCTCAGATCATTGGGGAATTGCGCGACCAAATTCGCCAATCCATAGATGAGGAAATTGCTGCCACAAACCGATTATCGGAAAGTCTTGCCTTGGTGAATAGTCGCTTGCGTGCGTCGAACTTAGGAAGCGCGCCCCCCAACGCGCTTTTGGATGAACGTGATCGTCTAGTCAGTGAATTATCTGAAAAGGTGTTGGTAAGCGTTGAGTACGGGAGTCGGTATGAGGCAAATGTGACCTTTGGCCGATTTTCAAAAGGACCTGCGATTGTTAAAGGTGACAAGTCTGTTCCATTGAAAGCCATCCATAACGATACCTCTGGTACTGCGTTCCGGTATGGAAATGATATGGTTTTCAAATCTATCGATGGTGGTGCGATCAAGGGTCTGGCAAGTAGCCTGACCGTGATTGAATCCACGTTTCAAAAGCTGGATTTGTTGGCGATCCGGGTGGTTGAAGAACTTAATGCCCTGCACACCTCGGGCATAGATTACGACGGTGAGCGCGGTAAAGAACTGTTCACTGCGAAGCAATTTGAAGTCAATCAGCCTGCGTCCAATAGCAAGCAATTGGACGTCACGCTGTTACAAGTGCCCGGAAAAATTGACGCTCTTTCAGAAATGACGTTTAGATATTCTGCCGCGACCGATCAATGGACGGCGCGCGATATAGATGGTTCTATCGTAGGCAAAGGCCGAAAAGAGATTGATCTTGGCGGTATGTTTGTCAGAGTGAATACACCTGCGCGTGATGGAGACGGGTTCAACGTCTCCCGCGTTAGGGGAGAAGCAGAGCGCATTGAGTTTTTGTTGCTTGACGGCAAAGAGATTGCAGCCGCATCAAACTTTATCATTACGCCAGCCAGCATAAACACAGGTTCTGCGGTTTTGACCAGCAGAATGATTGAAGAAAATCCGCCCAATCTGGAAAGTGTTCTTGATGTCACAACGAATTCGATTTCTCCAGTCGCTTTCACCGAATTTAGATCTGGCGGTGTCGTTGGGTATATCCCAGCAAATACAGGCTCCGTCGATTTGGCCTCATTTGGTCAAAGCCCAATAATCGAGTTCAACTTCTCGCCGACAGAAGGAGTTGGAAACTTTTCTGTGGCCTTTGGTGGGACACAATATACTTTCCCCTCAGACGATACGCGGAGCACGTTAATACCACTGGCAGAGGATGGGCAAACATCGATCAAGTTAAAGAGCGATTTGATTGCCGAATATCTTAATAATGGTATTATAAAATCTTCGTCTGGACATACGCTGAAAGAGCTTGGACTTTTTGCATCCGGATTTGAAGGTGGATTAAAAATTGCCGGCAGCACAAGTTTTACGTCTGGAACATTAACAACCCAAGATGGCGCCACAACCAGCGCAATCGTGAGAGACAGTACGCAATCGTCAGGTTTCAGGGTTTTTACGCGCGAGGGACGTCAAATTGCGGGGCAGCCCATAAGCACGGCGGAAGCAAGCCTTTTGATCACCGAAGAAAATGGGTTTCGCAGCAATGCCATTTATCGTGCAGATTACCTAAACGCCGTGGGTGGAATGGGCTATCGTGGCGCCGAAATCACCAATCTGCGTCCTGATGGGTATTTTGCAACAAGCTCCGTCACATCTCTGATCAATAATGGAGATTTGACGAGGCTCATTCGACAAAATCCGGCCTTGAATGGTTTGTCAACACAGACTGTCACTGTAACTACGTCGGATGGTCTGGTTAATAGCACTGTGAATGTGAAAGCCGGGACAAGCGCAAAAGATATTGCCGCTGCGATGAATGCATCATTGACCGAAGTGGGCTTTCTGGCAGAAGCGCAAACCATTGTTTCTTTGGAATTGGATCCTGCGGCTGCCACAAATGGCCGCGTGACCTTTAGTTTTGAACTTGAAGACGGCCAATCTATCGGTGTCAGTGCTGATTATTCCGATAAAAATCTTAGCCCGTTGGTTAACCAGATAAACAAGCATCAGGACAAAACCGGTGTTCGGGCAGAGGTGTCAACGGATGGATCTCGAGTGATATTAATTGATAGTCTTGGAAATGACATAAATTTGGCAAATTTTTCTGGCTCAACTGTGAATGCCAATGCATTGGATCAATCCTACAAAAAGCTGCTTGCAACGGATGTTGCGCTGAATCAGGCTACCAAGATTGCCGGAACGGTTGAACTCAAGTCACCGCGTGCATTTAACTTTCAGACGTCTCTTGGCGGATTTGAAGTGGCGGCTGATAGTGCCATGCTCAGCGGTGGTATTGGGCGCTCGTTCTCAGCTGCCGGGTCTGTTACAGATTTCGAATGGCAAATTTCTCCCGACCTGCTTGCTCCTCAGGCGAGTCCTGATGGGCTGCGCCTCTCGACTTCAAGTGCTGAATTTTCGATGAAGGCAAAGCTCAATGGGTCGTCACAAGACCTTAACCTCACGTTGAGCAGCTCCGCGTTGTCGGATTATAGTTCCTCTGGAATGTCCAAAGTTTTAATTGATCGCGCGCGACAGTTAGGTACGCTTCCCTCGCTCAAAGGAAGTCTCCTCTCGGAATTGCCGCCTGAAGGGTCCACAATGTCGGTGCGTGTGGGCGGGTCAACATATCAAGTTTTGTTTCAGGGAGGCGAACTTTCTGTGAGTGGTCCCGAAGACCAACGCGTTCTGGCTTCCCTTGAGATGATTGGCGGACAGTATAAGGTCTCGCTTGCCGCGCCTGGCGGTACCATGAGCGGGCAGACCATGGAAGTTTTGAACAATACAGACGCTGCCAAATTTGGACTTGCTACCACAGACAGTGGTTCTGAAATGATTTTACGTGGGCGCGCCTTTGAAATGGCGAGTGGAACAGTAAAATCCTTTGATGTCAGTCTTGGGGGAAATACTGTCACAATTACAGCTACTTATGCCGGTGGCCAGATTACGTTAACGTCAAGTGATCCAAATCTTCAATTTGTCTCACCTGATCCAACCGTGGGAAATGTTGCAAGTTTGACTATTGATCCTAGTGTAAATGCACCATTGATCTCACTCGTCAGTACGCAAAGCAACGGCCCGATATCTGTTGTCCCTTCTGCTGCTGCCAAAGACTTGGGTTTTCAGGTTGGTAATTTTGATTTTGAAGTGACCTCAGAAGGTTTTCGAGTTATTTCATCTGATGGTGAAGCTGCTGAAATAGATTTGGATGTGTCCGGTTTGCCAGGACAAATTCTTTCTATGAGAAACTTGCCGCCGGAGGAATTGATCGTCGTTCTTGACAAAGAGGGTGCTCGCAGGCTGGGCGCGCAATATGAATTGTCAGATGCCAGTGCCGATGAAATTGAGCAGCGTAACTACCAAGTAGAAATGGTAGATCAGTCACTTGGAAGAATTGAGATCGTTGACATCGCGACGGGTCATTCTATTGCGACGCGTTATACATCGGGTGTCACTCAATTTGATCTCGATGGGTTCCGTATGACACTCTCTGGTTTTGCGGATCAAGGTGATTTTTTTGATATTGGGCTTAATCAATCAAAATCGGGTGATGCGCGCAATGCTGAAGCAATTCTTGCTTTGAATAGGAGTACACCTGAGAGAAACAGCTTTCAAGATGATTTCCGATCCATTGCTTTGGCGGTTGGGGCGCAATTGGTTTCTGGTCGTATGGTTGAAGTTTCTGCGACTTCGGTGCGCGATGCGGCGCGTGCCGTAGAAGATGAATTGTCGGGGGTCAATCTTGATGAAGAGGCAAGCCGCCTAATGGAACAACAACAAGCTTATAAAGCTGCCGCGCAGATCCTTCAGACCGCGCGGCAAATGTTTGATACACTAGTAGGAATAATGTGAGGATAATATGTCAATTTCAACACGTCTCTTTTCGCTTCAAATGCTGGATCAATTCAAATTTATCGAAGGACGTTTGCAAGGTCTTCAAACGCAAATTGCAACGGGCAGCCGTATTCCTCAGTCCTCAGAACAGCCGATGGACGCGGTGACGCTATCGGCGCGCCGCGAATTAGAAAACAATATCACCCAATATCAAAAAAACCTTGATAAAGTTAATGATCGCTTGGGTTTGGTTGATTCCACACTTGAAGAAAGCGTAAATATGGCCACTCGCCTTAAGGAACTGTTTATCGCTTCAAACACGGAAACCACAACACAAACTGAACGCATGGCTGCGCGCGAAGAGGTTTTGCGGATCAAGGAAACACTTATCTCATTAGCAAATACTACGGACAGCTCAGGTGATGCGCTTTTTGGGGGATTTTCAACTGAAGCATCACCGTTCAGAGAACAACTTGATGGGTCTGTCAAATATTTTGGTGATGGCGGCGAGCATATCCTTAGTGTGTCTGAAAACATCAAGTTACCGTCAAGCCTGAACGGGGCAAACGTGTTTATGGAAATTGACGTGGATGGGAAAAAGAAAAGTGTTTTTGAACTCTTAAATAGCCTTGCAAATTCTCTTTATACGAATGAGACATTTGATCAGTCACATACTGGTGCCGCAGGTGCAGATGTCAGCATAAAGTTCAATGCGTCTCGAGCACAGCAAGATTGGTCGTTCAAGTTAACCGGACCATCTGGAAGTGCGATCATTTCTGGAAGCATAAATTCTGACTCACCGGCTGAGATCGTGGCTGCAATCAACAGTACGTCTACGGGCATCAGTGCAAGTGCATCAAGCACTGGTGTGATTACACTGACTGGTGCCGGCGCCGGTGAGAAGATAGCCATTTCGGAGGTTTCAATCAAAAATTATGACATTGCTCAAATGGAACCTGATCATTACATTTCAGTCTATACACCTGGAACCGATACAATCGTCAGTAAGATCAGCGATCAATCTCAAGGTTTACGTGCTCAGGCGCTTCAGCTTGACAATATGATTAATGGGTTAGCGGTATCGCGTACGAAAGTTGGTGCGAGGCTCAAAAATGCCGAAGCGCAAGGTTCCGTTCTGGAAAGCCGCATGTTGGTAGTCAAAACAGCGATTGGAAATTTACAGGATGCAGATATCGAAAGTCTTATCACTGAACTGCAGACTATCCTCGTTACTCGGGATGCCGCCCGCCAGACCTATACGACGGTCAACAACAAAAGCCTTTTTGATTTTTTGAGCTGATCTGACAATTCCTCGAAAACTGGTCCGCTTCTTGCAAGATAGATTTCAGGAGAGTTAACTATGATTTTGAGTTTTCGAAATTTCTTTTGTGCGATGATCATTGGCAGCTTGGGCCTTGCTAGTTTTGCCGAAAGTTCTGAGGCGGATCTATGTGACCAAAGCATTGAACACGTTGCGTCTACCTCTGTGGTTCCGCGCGACGTGATTTTTAAAATCGCACGCTTAGAAAGTGGACGGAGTATCGATGGGCGCCATGTCAGTTGGCCTTGGTCGCTCAATAACGGGGGCAAAGGTTATTTTCTAAAAGACCGAGCTACTGCATTATCGACGCTTGCCCAGCTGAAAGCTCAAGGCAAAACAAACGTCGACGTCGGATGCATGCAGTTGAATATTAGATGGCATGCGGATTTTTTTCATAGCCCCGAACAGATGATCAATCCTTTGGATAATGTGCGTTACGCAGCGCGTTATCTTGAACAGCTCTACAAAGAAACGGGATCTTGGGAAAAGGCTGTGAAATTCTACCATTCACGTAATGCCAAATTCAACACTATCTATTATGCGAAATATAAGAAGATGAAACCGCCAAATCAGCCACAGATGGTGGCATCTTTGTTACCAGACCGGGCGATGCCATCTTTGCAAACGAAAAGCAGTTCATCCCAAGGAACGTCGCTTCTCTGGACGGGTTCCATTGGCGCCTTGATCCAAACAGGAAACGAAAAAGAACCGTCCTTCGCCTTTACGGATATCCGAAATTTCAGTGTTCCGCCTTTGTTGAAAATGTAAAGTGGCAGATGAAATGATTGTGCATTACCTGGGTATCAAATTTGGCATGAAACCTGCAATTAAATCTAAGACATAACTAAAAAGGTCTAAGTGAGGCACTGATGCTGAACATCATAAAAACCGCTCTGCAGT
>CAYNQW010000081.1:0-7822 GCA_964399415.1 uncultured Hyphomicrobiales bacterium | reverse complement strand
GATTTTGTCTTTACCATGATTGGTGAAGAATTCGGGTTTCTCGGCGGTATTTTTATCCTTGGCTTATATATGGTGATGATTGGCTTGCTGATCCGGCTTTCCATGCGGCTGCATTATCGGTTCTCGCGTTTGATGATAAGCGGCATAGCGGCGATGATGTTTTTCTATGTCTTTGTCAATATCGCGATGGTCACGGGCATGATCCCCGTTGTCGGCGCGCCCTTGCCGATGATTTCTTATGGCGGCACAGCCTTGCTCACTGTTTTTATTGCCATTGGGCTTGTGATCAGCGCCACGATCTATGACGAAGAAGGGGCAGAATAATGGCCGTTCGGCGAGGGTTAAGGCAAAGTCAGAAACCACGCCAGCGCCTTGCCATAACGCCTTCTTTGCGGCAATCCATGATGGTGCTTGCCATGCGCTTAGGGGATTTACGTAAGTTTGCGCGGCAATTGGCCGAAGAAAACCCATGGCTTGATGTCCATCTGCCTGAGCCTCCAATCGGGGCTTTGCCTTCATCTTCTGCTGGGCAGGGCATGGAATTTGACGCGAACCGGCTTGACCAAGAGCGCTTGCACCCCATGACTCTTGCGGAATTTGTCATGCGCCAGATTGGGCAAAACTTTAACCATCCCGATCAGCGTGCCCTTGCCTTTGCGATGGTGCCATATTTATCGCCAGTCGGTTGGCTTGACCCAGACGCATTTCCAGACTTGATGCAAAAAGGTTTTGATGAACAGGCTTTGCAACACGTCCTCACGCGCTTGCAAAGCCTTGAGCCTTGCGGCGTGTTCGCGCGTAATTTGGCGGAATGCCTTTACGTCCAATTAAGCGATCAAAACCTCTTGACCCCTTCGGTGAGCGCAGTTCTTCAGCACTTAGACGCCTTAGAAAATGGCATTGAGGCGCTTGCCAAAGAGGCTAAGATTTCTCTCGATGAAACGAAAGCAGCCTTAGGGGTAATCCGCCGCTGCGATCCCAAGCCGGGGGCGGCGTTTCTGCAAGATGAGGGCGATATTTTCCATCCGGATTTGATCATCAGCGAAACAGATGATGGGTATGCCGTCACCGTCAATAAGGGATTGATGCCTGAAATTCGCATCAATGAAGACCTGATGGCTGATGATGACGCCAGCAAAATTTTGCTCAAGAAAGCCAAGGATGATCTGCAAATCTTGGGGCGGTCAATGGCGCACCGCCAAGAGATGTTGCTCGCCGCTGGTGGTTTGCTGGTGCAGCATCAATCGGGCTTTCTCAAATCTGGAGAGGCGGCGATAGCGCCTTTGTCGATGACCGCGCTTGCTGATGAAATGGGTTGCCATAAGGGGACGGTGAGCCGCTTGGTGGCGGATAAGATGGTCGATACGCCGCGCGGCATGATGATGATGGTTGATTTTTTTAGCGCCGCTGTCCCCCAACCCAATGGTCAAGCCGTTGCGAGTCGAAAAATAATGGCATTAATGCGCGAGCGCCTTTCTACTGAAGACCTCAGCCATCCGCTGACCGATCAGCAACTCGCAGACCATTTCAAAAAACAAGGGATAACCGTTGCGCGGCGTACAATTGCCAAGTATCGTCATGAAGCAGGTTTTCTGGGGCAAGCCGAACGACAGCAGGCCTTGAAAGCGGCAACTAATAATCCAATGTTAAAACAACAACGATCACCTCTATGAGTCTTGCCAATTTGGAGCGCTAAGCGATGTTTCAATCCTTTTTCCCTCGCCCGAGTCTGTTTCTGTTAAGCGCGATTGTCTGGTCGTCGATTGGTGCCGCTTTCTGGTTTGCTTTTGGCGATGATCTTGGGCTTGCGCTGGGGTTTGATTTACCCGCTGATGACGCAGAGCCGGTGATCGGTCTAGGCTTTTTTGTCACCGCTGATTTTATTTGGTTTTATATTTTCTACGCGGTGATGGTGGCGATTTTCGCCGCTTTCTGGTTTATCTATTCGCCGCATCGTTGGCAGTGGTGGTCTATCTTAGGGTCAGCGTTGATCTTGTTCAGCACCTATTTTGGCGTTCAAGTCTCGGTTGCGATTAACCATTGGCGCAAACCATTTTTTGACATGGTTCAGAATGCTCTTACGGGGGAGGCCGGAGTTACGCCCGAAGACCTCTATGCTTTGATCATCAAATTTGCAGAAATTGCGTTTGTGGCTGTGGCTGTATATGTGCTGACTCGATTTTTTGTTAGCCATTACATCTTCCGTTGGCGCAACGCCATGAACGACTATTACATGAGTCATTGGGCTAAACTGCGCACCGTTGAGGGGGCTTCTCAGCGTATTCAGGAAGACACCATGCGCTTTGCCAGCATTATGGAAGGTCTTGGCGTGTCTATTGTCGATGCCATCATGACGCTATTTGCCTTTATGCCTGTGTTGTTGACCTTGTCTGAATATGTCAAAGAATTGCCGGTGGTTGGTGAGATCCCTTATCCGCTTTTGACTGCGGCCATTTTCTGGTCTGCCTTTGGGACTGTTTTATTGGCGGTGGTGGGCATTAAATTGCCGGGGCTTGAATTCCGCAACCAGCGGGTTGAGGCCGCCTTCCGAAAAGAATTGGTTTATGGCGAAGATAATGTCAATCGGGCAGAACCAATGACCATGACGGAATTGTTTAACAATGTTCGGCGCAATTATTTCCGTCTGTATTTTCATTATATGTATTTCAATGTCGCGCGTAGTTTTTATCTGCAAGGGGATAATATTTTTGGGTATTTGATCATGATCCCAACGATTGCATCTGGTGCGATAACGCTGGGGATTCTGCAACAGATTCTCACCGCCTTTGGGCAAGTGTCCAATTCTTTCCAATATATCGTCAATTCTTGGCCAACGATTATTGATCTCTTGTCCATCCGCAAGCGTTTGGTGGCCTTTGAATCCGTGCTCGATGACAAGCCATTGCCAGACATTGATCAGGATTTCATGGCTGGTCGTGACGATGATTATTAATCAGGGATGATCAAGCCTTGCTGAGCCGGGTGGTGGAAAACCCCGGCTTGGTGGGGATGATCACCACCTTGCCGCCGCGTGCCAATACTGTTTGGCGACCAACAACATCTTTAGCCTTGTAATCCCCGCCTTTGATCAGACGATCAGGGGCAATGGCTTTGATTAATTTGGCTGGGGTCGGGCTGTCAAAAGTTACCACCGCGTCGACCATCGGCAAGCCAGCCAGCACCGCCGCCCGAGTGGCTTCATCTTGATAAGGGCGGCCTTCGCCTTTTAACCGGCGAGTGGATTGGTCTGAATTCAAGCCAACAACCAGTTTATCGCAACACGCGGCGGCTTTTTCCAAAACCCAAAGATGCCCCGGATGAAGCAAATCAAAGCATCCATTGGTAAAGCCAATGGTCAGCCCTTGATCGCGCCATGTCTGAACCATCTCTTGAACGTCATGCTGAGCCTTGGAATAGGGGGGCGAGGTTCGTGCTAAAATTTCACCCGCAAGAACCGTGGCGGTGCCGGATTTGCCCACCACAAGGCCGGCGGCGATGGTCGAAAGTCGAACGGCGTCTTCAATCGTACCGCCCGTGGCAATAGTCGCAGCTATGGTGGCGATGACCGTATCGCCAGCCCCAGAGACATCATACACAGATTGGGCTTGGGCTTGGACGGATAAGGGAGCATGGCCATTGGCCACCAGCATCATGCCATCGGCGCCAAGGGTGATGAGAATAGCGCCTAATTTCTGACGACGAGCCATGGTCTTAGCCGCGTCGATAATCTCATCCCGGCTGTTAAGATCAAGGCCAGTCATTTGCCGAAATTCATGAAGGTTGGGGGTGATTAAATCGCATCCTTTATAAACCGATGGATTGGTTTTCTTTGGGTCTGCGATCACCAAAACGCCCGCTTCTTTCGCTAAAGCAATAATGGTTTGAGCGGTGGCTTGATCTAGAAGTCCTTTGTTGTAATCGGATAAGATCAACACGTCGGTTTTGCTTAAGGTTGCTTTCACGGCGCTGATCAAACGTTTGGCCAAGGCCAGTGATAGCGGCGCGGTCATTTCGTGATCAAGGCGTAAAATTTGCTGTCCAGAAGAGGTAAACCGTGTTTTCATCGTGGTCAGCCGGTTGCGGTCGGTGATGGCTTTGAGAGAGATACTTGGTTCTTCCGCAAGGCAAGCGGCTAATTTTGAAGCGTTATCATCAGCACCAACCACCCCGATCAGCGTAGATAAAATACCAAACCGCGCTAGATTTCGCGCCACATTTGCCGCGCCCCCGGGCATCAGGCTTTCGCTTTGATAGGTCAGCACCGGCACTGGCGCTTCCGGTGAGATGCGGTTGACCTTTCCCGTCACAAATTGATCCAGCATCACATCGCCAATAACGGTGATGCGTTTGCCCGGCATGGCGCTCATGATGGTGCTAAAATTGGTCATGACTAAGCCTTAAGCGATTTGTATTTTTCACGAAGTTTAATGGCGCCGCCCTTCATGGTTTTGGCCTCGCCTCTGGCGACAACCAAATCATCTTCACCAATATTTTGCGTGATGGTGCTGCCCGCACCGATCAAGGCACGGTCGCCAATGGTGACCGGTGCTACCAGAGCAGAATTTGACCCCACAAAGACGTGGTCGCCAATGGTGGTGTGGTTCTTATTATAGCCGTCATAATTGCAGGTGATGGTGCCCGCGCCGATATTGGTGTGGTGACCGATGGTGCTGTCGCCAAGATAGGTGAGGTGATTGGCTTTGGACAAATCGCCCATGGTGATGTTTTTGGTTTCGACAAAATTGCCGATCTTAACGCCTTCGCCAAGATGAGTCCCCGGGCGAAGTCGAGCATATGGGCCAATCACGCAACAAGCACCGGTGCGAACCCCTTCAAGGTGGCTGAAGGATTTAATCTCACTGCCTTCGCCGATATGCACACCGGGGCCAATCACGACATGAGGTTCAATCACCACATCGCGTTCGAGGATGGCATCGTGATGCAGAAAAACCGTATCAGGCGCGATCAAAGTGGCGCCGGCTTCCATGGCGGCATGACGCAAACGTTGTTGCA
The DNA here is from genome assembly GCA_964399415.1 of uncultured Hyphomicrobiales bacterium. GTDB lineage: Bacteria > Pseudomonadota > Alphaproteobacteria > Puniceispirillales > UBA1172 > JAGWAQ01. The sequence continues at coordinate 2,809 of CAYNQW010000081.1, read as the reverse complement.
TGACGGCTTCAGCGGCGGCTAAATCCGCGCGGTCGTTGATGCCAAGCACTTCATCTTCATCGGCTTCTATGGCGATCACACCATGGCCTTTTTGCCGCGCAAGGGCGATGCAATCGGTTAAGTATTTTTCATCAGTGTGTTGATTAAACCCAATCTCGCCAAGCCATTCAAACACCAAAGGTGCTTTTAAGGCCATGATGCCAGCATTGACAAAAGTGATGGTTTTTTCTTCGGCATTGGCGTCTTTTTCTTCGGTGATTTTAAGCAATCCACCTTGATCATCAGTGATCAGCCGTCCATAGCCGGTCGGGTCTTTGGCATGAAAGCCCAAGCAAGCGATCCCCACATCAGACGCCGCCACGCTTTGAGCCAAGCGGTGATAGGTATCAGCGCTCACCAAAGGCGTATCCGCAAAGGCGACAATCACCACCCCCTGATAATCCGAAAGCGCTTCGGCGGCGCATTCGACGGCGTGACCTGTGCCTTTTGGCGGGTCTTGGATTGCGGTGGTGACGTCAAATTGATTGCGGTTGGCGTAATCACTGATCACGTCAGCAAGCAATTTATTGTCTTTCGGGGTGATGACGATTTGCTTTTCAGCACCGGCCACAAAGGAACTGTCCAAAACCCACGCCAAGAGCGGCTTGCCCCCAAGGCGATGCAAAGGCTTTGGCAAGGATGATTGCATGCGTTTGCCTTGGCCGGCAGCGAGAATAACGGTTGCAAAACTCATCCCTCTTTATAAGCCTTTGTGCCGGCAAATAAAAGTGATGATTGCCTGTCGGTGCAACGCCGCCGCCATATCGAGGAACTGGACAGACCATTGATTGAACGCCGAAAACCTCGTACAAAGAAGGATCAGGTTTTTGACTTAGGATAATGAAATCATGTGTGGAATCGTTGGCGCTATTGGCCATCAAAACGCCGCTTCGGTTCTTTACGAGTCGTTGCAGCGGCTTGAATATCGAGGCTATGACAGCGCGGGCATTTGCACATTTGATGACCAAGGGCTTCATCGCCGCCGTGCGGTGGGCAAACTCAAAGAATTAGGGTTATTGCTGAGCCAAGACCCGCTGGATGGTGATTGCGGCATTGGTCATACGCGCTGGGCGACCCATGGTGGGGTGACGCAAGACAACGCTCACCCGATCATGGCGGGGGATGATATCGCCGTTGTGCATAACGGGATCATTGAAAACCACAAAGCCTTGCGCCAACGGTTGAGCGATGATGGTCATGTGTTTTCGTCCCAAACCGACACGGAAGTGTTAAGCCATTTGTTTCGTGAGGCAATCGCCGCGACCGTTGATTTTGCATCCGCCACGGCTCAGGTGATTGCACAAATTGAAGGGGCTTATGCGTTTGCGGTGATGGCGACGGCCTATCCGCGCAAAATTGCTATAGCGCGACAGGCGTCACCGTTGGCGATTGGTTTGGGTGAAGACGCCAATTACATTGGTTCCGATGCCATGGCGATGGGCTCCATGACCAGACGGATTGTTTTTCTAAAAGATGGTGACTACGGCGTTATTGCTCAGGATGGCGTCAAGATTTTTGATGAAAACAACGCGCCGGTTGAACGCCCGGTGGTGATGTCTTCGGTCAGCCCGGGCTTGGTGTCAAAAGATGGCTATCAACATTTCATGGAAAAGGAAATCCATGAACAGCCTGATGCTATTGCCCATACTTTGGCCGAATTGATTGATGATCAAGGCGATCTTTCGGTTGATCTTGGGGATGCGGCTTCTATTCGCGGCATGGTGATGCTCGCCGCCGGCACGTCGCATAACGCGGCGATGATCGCCAAATATTGGTTTGAATCCCTCGCCGATTTGCCGGTGATCACGGAAATTGCGTCTGAGTTTCGATACCGCAACCCATCGGTGCGGCATCTGGATATGGCCATGGGGATTTCGCAATCAGGGGAATCCCTCGACACATTGATGGCGCTTCGCTATGCCCAAAGCAAGGGGTTGAAGACCATCGGTTTGGTTAATGTGCCTGAAAGCACCATCGCCCGCGAAACGGACCTGCAAATGTTGACGCGAGCAGGACCTGAAATTGGGGTGGCCAGCACCAAAGCCTTCACCGCGCAACTCACCATTTTGCTGGGCATGGCCGCGGCGCTTGGCCGTGACCGTGGGGTGATTGACGCTGACCGTTGCGCTGCGATTAAAGAGCACCTTATTCGATTGCCGCGATTGGTGGGCGAAGCCATGTCAGGCTTTGAGGATATTAAGCCCTTCATCTCGGTGTTGAGTCGGTCGCAATCCTGTTTGTTTTTAGGGCGGGGGATGCTTTACCCCTTGGCTTTGGAAGGCGCGCTTAAGTTAAAGGAATTGAGTTATATTCACGCCGAAGGCTATGCTTCCGGTGAGATGAAGCATGGCCCGATTGCGCTGATCGAAGAGGGCTTGCCGGTGATCGCCATGCTCACCGATGACGATCATTTGCCCAAAGCCATCTCAAACTTGATGGAAGCCAAGGCGCGTGGGGCGGTGGTTTTGGGGATTTGCACCGAAAGCGCGGCCAATGCGGTGGATGATTTGGATCATGTGATCACCGTGCCAGATTGTGACCCATTAATCGCGCCGATTGTATTGTCGATCCCGGCGCAAATCTTGGCCTATATGACGGCGGTGCATAAAGGCACCGATGTTGACCAACCGCGCAATCTGGCGAAATCGGTGACGGTGGAATAGTCTTCCGCCCCGCCTAATCGCCTAATCCCCAACCTCACCCTTCACTATATCTGCAACGCCACGAGCAGGCTTTGTCTTAATTGCGCTTCATCTTTGACGTCATGGCC
>CAYNQW010000080.1:0-8077 GCA_964399415.1 uncultured Hyphomicrobiales bacterium | reverse complement strand
ACGCTGGTCAATCTGCTTGTTTGGTGGTGGTGCGCTCAAAAAGGGCTAATTCTTGCCAGCCGAGTGATGATGATCGCTTTCATGCTATCGCTTGGGGTTGGCTTAGAATGGTGGCATCGTCCCGTTGATGATATCAATCTTACAGCCGAAGAAGCCAGTTTAACGGGGCGAGTTGTCATGGCGGAGGCGATGACAAACAACCGCCAGCGTCTTCGGGTGCATCCTGATCATCCATCGCGATATTGGCAAGGCAATCCCATGGCTGATTTGCGCTTAATCACCGCTAAAGAATCCATGGCCTTAAAACCGGGTGATCGCATCCAAGGCGAAGTGCGTTTGAATAAGCCCTTGCCGCGTCTACTACCGGGGTCTTTTGATTTTACCGCCCATGCTCGAAGCCAGAATTACGCTGGTCATGGGTTTATCAAAAATGTGACGATTATCGGTCATCAACAAGGCGCGGTGGTGCCGCAATTAAGGTATGCCATTCAACAGCGGTTTGCTGAGCATTTGACAGATGATCAAGCGGCGATTGCCTCAGCAGTGATCGTTTGTCTGCGGGCTGGGATCAAGCCAGAATTACGGGAAGCGTTCCGGGCATCAGGGTTGGCGCATTTGTTGGCCATTTCAGGTCTGCATATGGCGTTATTCTGGGGGAGCGTTGTGGGCTTAATTCGAGGAGGATTAGCCTTATTCCCTCATTTTTCCTCGCGGTATCCATCCTTAAAGATTGCCACGCTAGGAGCCATGCCTTTTGGCTTCTTTTATTTGATGATTTCTGGTCAACCGATTAGCGCGGTGCGGGCATTTTTGATGTTGGCCTTGGTCATGGTGGCGATATTATTAACCCGACGAGGCGTGACGCTGCATCATGTCGCGTTGGTCGCGCTGGGGATTTTGATATTTTCTCCCCATAGCCTTGTTCACCCTGCTTTTCAAATGTCCTTCGCCGCGGTGTATGCGTTGGTTGCGGGGTGGATGTATCTGTCGCGGCATCGTGGGTTGATCGCATCATGGCCTAAAATAAGCCGCTATTTAGGGGGCATTATCGTGGCGTCCGTTTTGGCGTCTTCGGCTTCCGCGCCTTTTGTTCTGCATCATTTTGGCATCACGACCGTTTGGTCTGTCTTTGCCAATCTGGTGGGGATGCCGTTGATGGGGGTGGTGGTGATCCCCTTTGGGGCGGCGGCCTTATTCTTGATGCCGCTTGGCCTTGAGGCGTATCCGCTTGCGGTAATGGGCTGGGGTCTTGATGGGCTTAATCTCATCGCGGGTTATACGGCAAGCCAGCCATTTTCTAAGATAGCCGTGCCGCCTCCATCTGCGTTGGTTTTAATCCTGTTCACCGCAAGTTTGATTTTGCCGCATTGTTTATCTGGTCGCTGGCGGATGTTGTCATTGATCACCCTAGGTGCTGGCATGGTTGCATGGATCATCTCCCCCGTGCCGGTTGCTGTTTTTACGGCACTTCATCAGCGTCCCATCGCGGCTTTTCACGGGCAGGATAATCATCAGGTTTATATGAGCAGGCGGCAAGTCAACGCGTTCACCAAGGGTATTATTCTCAAACCATTTGGGGTGAGTGACGGGAGGTACTTGGGCGATCGCCCTTGCGAGGACTGCGGTTCAGGCTATCATATCCTTACGCTATCGGACGGTCAAAAGGCGGCGATGGTGTGGCGGCGGCGCGGGTTTTCAGCGGTGTGTGGAAAGGTGGATTTGATTCTGGCGCTTGAGCCGCCGTTTTATCCATGCGCCGCGAAATTGCTGATCACCCAAGATGACATTATCGTCAAAGGCGGGGCGATCATTTTTGGCGGGGATGGCTTGATGGCTCAGTTTGTCCATTCGCCATAGGCCAGAATAGGGCAGTTTAATATTCGCGGATCAAGCCTGCGAGTCTGCCCTGAATACGGACACGATCAGGGCCGAAGATACGGGTTTCATAAAGCGCATTGGCAGGTTCAAGGGCGATGCTCTTGCCCTTTTTGCGAAGCCGTTTCAACGTGGCTTCTTCATCGTCAATTAAAGCGACGACAATATCACCAGATTGCGCGGTATCTTGGCGTTGGATGATCACGGTATCGCCATCAAAAATACCCGCATCAATCATCGAATCCCCTTCGATTTCGAGGGCATAAAATTCACCGCGTCCAATCATATGTTGCGGCAGGCTGATATCATCCATCGCATGGGAAATCGCCGCGATTGGTGTTCCAGCCGCGATTTTGCCTAATAACGGCACGGTGGTTGGAGAGTGGTGTTCTTCCGGCTGCTGAACCGCCATTGGGTAATCTTGAGTATTGCGATCAATTTTTGGGCTGCCATCTGGGTATTTCAGCACTTCAATGGCGCGCGCTCGGTTGGGTAAGCGGCGGATATAGCCTCGTTCTTCCAATCCGGAAAGCAGGCGATGAATGCCCGATTTCGATTTCAGATTCATGGTGGTGCAGAGTTCTTCAAAACTAGGCGGCACGTCGTGATTGCTGAAATGGTCAATCAGCACGGTAAGCATATGTTTTTGCTGTTGGGTCAACATGACGAACCTCGCAATTATTGAACGATCTTCACATAATGATCTTGTTCTGTTCTATCTTTATTCTCATGAAAAATCAAGCCTAGAAGCAATATTAGATTTCTCGGGTTGCTTAGCGTGGGAGCATTAACACGCGAACGGGGTCGCCGGCTTCTGCGGGAAGGGCATGGGGCGGCCGAATGATCAGCCCATCAGCCTCAGCAAATGTTTTGAGCATCCCAGAATCTTGCTTGTTATAGGCTTCTGCCCAAATTTGCCCCTGTTCATCGACATGAATTCGGGCGCGTAAATAATCTTGCCGTTGATCGTTTTCTGGTAAGGCAGCCATCAGTTTGGCTGATGACGGTTTAGGGGATGGGTCTTGCCCCAGCATTTTCCGAATGGCCGCCGCGACAAAAATCATCGCGCAAACGCCGGTGGATACTGGATTGCCCGGCAGGCCAAGCATTGGTGTTTTGTCGATATGGCCAAAGATCAATGGCTTGCCGGGGCGCATGGCAATACGCCAAAAAGAAAGGCCGCCGCTTTCGTTCATATGACGAGCCACCCCATCGTGGTTGCCCACAGATGCTCCGCCAGAGGTGACGATAAGATCCGCGTCTTTGGCTTGATCAAATGCCTCAGTCAGGGCGTCGTCTTGATCCGCCACGTGGCCAAGATTCATCGCTCTCGCGCCAAGACTGGTGACCAAATGCGTCAAAAACAAATCATTGCTGCTGATGATTTGACCATCTTTGGGCAGGGTGCCGGGGCGAACCAATTCATCGCCCGTGGAAAGAATTGCCACCACGGGTTTGCGACGGGTTGGAACATCGCCATGGCCTGATGCTGCGATCAAGGCCAATCGTCTGGCATCAAGGAATGACCCTTGCGCTGCGATGAGGTCGCCTTGGGCAAAATCTTGACCTGCTTTGCGAATAAATTGCAAGGGTTTCGGCTTTTCTAGGATCGTCACCACATCATCTTCCCGGGTGGTGTCTTCTTGGAGGACGATGGCATCCGCGCCTTGCGGGAGATGCGCGCCGGTAAAAATACGCACCGCTTGATCAACGCCGAGAACCCCATCGAAGGGATGGCCGGCGGCGCTCTCCCCTATGATTATTTGCTTTTTCGGTGCGGTGGAAAGATGCCCTGAGTGAACAGCATAGCCATCCATGGCAGAAACATCGGCGGGAGGATGACTTAAATTGGCTTGAATATCTTCCGCCAGCACGCAGCCAAGCGCGGCGTCAACCTCCACCCGTTCTGAGGGCATGATTGAAACAGCGTTAATGATTTGGCTTAGCGCTTCATCAACCGACAACAGGGGAGGGCGCGTCGACATCAATTATTGGCTCGCGTCAAAAGTGCCGGATTTGCCGCCGGATTTATGGATTAATTTGATGGGGCCAATGATCATCGCTTTATCCACGGCTTTGCACATATCGTAAACCGTAAGCGCGGCAACAGATACGGCGGTGAGGGCTTCCATTTCAACGCCTGTTTTGCCATCAAGTCGACATTCAGCGGTGATGGCTAATCCCGTTTCGGTCATGGCAATATCAACGCTGACATGATTAAGGCTAAGAGGGTGGCAAAGCGGGATAAGGTCAGGTGTTTTCTTTGCCCCCATGATTCCCGCCAGTTGCGCGACTTGGATCACATCCCCCTTCTTATGCCCGCCGTCGCGGATCATGGTGAGGGTTTCAGGCGCCATGGTCACTATGCCATGAGCAACCGCCCGCCGGGTGGTGACGGTTTTATTGCCAACATCAACCATGTGAGGATCACCAGCATCGTTGAAATGGGTAAATTCAGCCATTACGCCACCTTTGGAAGAGGGTTGCTTAAGATTAACGCGGTGGCCGCTTCGACATCATCCTGACGCATTAAGGATTCCCCAATCAGGAAACACCGCGCGTGATGCTTTGCCATGCGAGCCAAATCTTCCGGCGTGAATAAGCCGCTTTCGGCAACGGCGATCCGACCTTCAGGAAAATTTTGGAGCAAGGTTTCAGCCGTTTCAAGGCTTGTTTCCATGGTTTTCAAATTGCGGTTGTTGATGCCCAGAAGAGGCGATTTCAAGATTTTAGCGCGTTCCAATTCTTCCGCATCGTGAATTTCCACCAAAACATCCATGCCTAACGCAAAAGCCGCGTCTTCCAATTCAACGGCAAGCGCATCTTCCACCGCCGCCATGATAATCAAGATAGCGTCAGCACCATAGGCGCGTGCTTCGGTGATTTGCACGGGATCAATCATGAAATCTTTCCGGAGCACAGGTAAGGAAACCGCGGCTCGTGCCGCCACCATGTAATCCATATGCCCTTGAAAATAGTCACGGTCGGTGAGGACAGAAAGGCAAGCCGCGCCTCCCGCTTGATAGGCACGGGCAATGGCTTCAGGGTCAAAATCGCTTCGGATCAATCCCTTTGATGGTGAGGCTTTCTTGACTTCGGCGATCAAGCCATACCCGTCTTGCGACGCGGCATCGAGCGCCTTGGCGAAGCCGCGAGGAGCAGATTGATCGCTTGCCATCGCCGCAAGGTCAGCAGCTTGTGGCGAGGCTTTCAAGGCGGCGACTTCATCACGTTTGGTGTCGATAATTTTGGCCAGCACATCAACCATGGTTAACTCTTTTCGTTTGTAATCGAGACCAGTTGATCGAGTTTGGCCAGTGCCATGCCGCCATCAATGGATTGCATGGCTTGATTGGCGCCATCATCAAGGCTTTCCGCATGACCGCCACCGAATAAAGCCGCCGCCGTGTTCAAGATCACAATGTCCCGATAAGCGGATTGTTGACCTTCAAGTAAGGCGCGTAAGGCTTTGGCGTTTTCATCTGGCGTGCCGCCAATTAAATCTTCGGTCTTAGCCAAGGGCAGGCCAATGTCATTGGGTGAAATCGTCATTTCCGTGATCTTGCCATGACGAAGCAAGACAGCATCAGTATCGGTGGTGGTGGTGACTTCATCGAGGCCATCACGTCCATGCACCACCAACGCATGGGTCGTGCCAAGATCATGGAGCGCTTCGGCAAACGGCCTCAACCATTGCCGATCAAAGACGCCCACCATGATGCGCTTTACAAGGGCAGGGTTCGACAAAGGCCCCAGCATATTAAAGATGGTGCGGTAGCCAAGTTCTGCGCGGATAGGGCCAACATGACGCATCGCCGCGTGATGGCGTGGTGCCATCAAGAAGCAAATGCCCGCTTCATCTAAGGCGCGTTGCACCAGCGCCATATCAGCATCAAGATTAATGCCAAGCGAGGATAAAACATCTGCCGCGCCGCTTTTTGAAGAGATCGCACGATTGCCATGCTTGGCGACAGAAACCCCGGCGCCAGCCATGACAAAAGCGGTTGCGCTTGAAATGTTCCAAGTGCCAATGCCATCACCGCCGGTGCCGACCACATCCATGGCTTTATCATCGGCGGTAATCGTAACAGCTTTACGCCGCAATACGCTTGCGCCAGCGGCGATATCGGCAGGGGTTTCCCCCTTCATTTTTAAGGCGGTGATGAAGGCCGCCATTTGAACCGGCGTCGCTTCGCCTTCTAGGATGGTGTCAAAACAGGTTTCCATATCGGCGCGGTCAAGACCGCCACCTTCAGCAATGGATTTTATAAGAGGTTTTAATTCTTCAGACATCAATCGACTCGTTACGCGTGAATATGATCCGGATACCGCTCAGCCAAATTGAGGGTATGTTGTTCTAATGTTGCCAGTTTGCTGTTGGATAGCGGCGCGACCCCTGCAAGATTAAGAAAATTAGCCAGCATCCGATAGCCGTTAACCGAAGCAATGCTTTCAGGATGGAAAAGCACGCCTTGAATTAGCAGTTCTTTATGCTGGATGCCCATGACGATGCCGCTTTGCGTTTCAGCGGTGATTTCAAGCGTATCAGGCAGGCTGTCTCGTTCTAAGATCAAGGAATGATATCGGGTCACGGCAACAGGATTAGCGCATCCCGCCATCATCCCTTTATCGTTGTGATTGATCATCGACAATTTGCCATGAACAGGCGGGTCAATGCGCTTCAAGGTTGCGCCAAAAGCCATGCCAATGGCTTGATACCCTAAGCATACCCCCATGATGGGGATATGACCCGCGGCACGTTTGATCAAATCAATGCAAATGCCGGCGTCTTCGGGCGTGCAGGGGCCGGGGGAAATGACCAAGGCTTCGGGATTCATGGCCATAATCTCGTCCGGTGTATGCGCGTCGTTGCGGATGGTGACAACCTCTGCCCCTAAATCCGACAGGAAATGCCAGAGATTCCAAGTAAAACTATCGTAATTGTCGATCAGGATGATCATTTCAATGCTCCAAACGCCTCCTTTACTTGTAAACAAATGGGGGACTATGTGCAATAAGCCTTAATGTCGTTCGTTTTCTCTTAAAAGTGATGTGGTAAAATAATACCGTATTTTTAATATATTGAAAACATTGAAAAAAATATTGATCGACTGAAATAATACGCTTGACCATGATGGGTTGGATCAGTATAAGGCATGATCTGCTCATAGCGAGCACCCTTATTTGATTCGATTCCTAACGAATTAGGTCTTATTGAAGGATAGACGAATGTCACAACATAAAACTTTTACGGCAACCCCTGCCGATATTGAAAAAGGCTGGTGTGTCATTGATGCAAACGGACTCGTGCTAGGCCGTGTCGCATCAATCATTGCCAACCGCTTGCGCGGCAAGCATAAGCCAAGTTTCACCCCGCATATGGACTGCGGCGATAATGTTATTGTCATTAACGCTGAAAAAATTCTGTTAAAGGGCAATAAGCGTAGCGCCAAGACCTATTACTGGCACACCGGATATCCGGGCGGTATCAAGTCTCGCACCGCCGAAAAGATTCTAGAAGGTCAGCACCCTGAGCGTGTGTTGATCAAAGCGGTTGAACGCATGATTCCCCGTGGCCCACTTGGTCGCCGTTGCATGAAGCATCTGCATGTCTATGCTGGCGCCAGCCATCCCCATGAAGCCCAGCAGCCCGCAACTCTTGACGTCGCTGCCATGAACGCGAAGAACACGGCGAGGTAATCCCAATGAGCAACGAAACAGAAACAGTTGAAAACACCAATGATGGCATGGCCGCTCTCGGCGCGATTGCTGACAACGCTGGTGCAGGTGTAGACGCTGCCCCGGCGGAGCCAAAGATTGATAATCTTGGTCGTTCCTACGCAACCGGTCGCCGGAAGGATTCATCGGCTCGCGTTTGGGTTAAGCGTGGCACGGGTCAGATCACGGTGAATGGCAAGAATGTATCTGAGTATTTCACCCGCCCCGTGCTTCAAATGCTGCTCAACCAGCCTTTTGAAACCGCAGGTCGCGCTGGCGAATTTGACGTGATCGCAACGGTTAAAGGCGGCGGTCTATCTGGTCAGGCTGGCGCGGTGCGTCACGGCATTTCCCACGCCATGATCCGGTTTGAGCCTGGCTTGCGTCCGTTGTTGAAAGCCGGCGGCTTTCTCACCCGTGACAGCCGTGTTGTCGAACGTAAGAAATACGGTAAGGCCAAAGCCCGCCGCAGTTTCCAGTTCTC
>CAYNQW010000079.1:6165-8085 GCA_964399415.1 uncultured Hyphomicrobiales bacterium | reverse complement strand
ATTGTCACGGAAAGGATTTGAACATGACTAAACTTCATAAAAAAGTTGAAGAAGTCATTTCAACCATCAGTAATAGAAGTAAAAAGACACGTCAAAACTATCTGGATGCCGTGGCGCGAATGGAAGATGACCCGGATAGCAATCGCGGTCTGGTGGGCTGTTCTAATCTGGCGCATGTTGCGGCGGGGGCGTTGGAAGATCAAGCGGATTTACTGGATGGGCAAAAGCCTCATATCGGGATTATTACCGCCTATAATGATATGCTGTCCGCACATCAGCCTTATGAAGGGTTTCCGGCAATTTTGAAGGCGGCTATCCGGCAGGCCGGTGGTACGGCGCAGGTATCGTCAGGCGTTCCAGCCATGTGCGATGGGGTGACGCAAGGACGGCCAGGCATGGAATTATCCTTAGCATCACGCGATGTCATTGCCATGGCAACCGCGGTGGGGTTAAGCCATGGCGTCTATGATGCGGTGCTTTGCTTAGGCGTATGCGATAAAATTGTGCCGGGATTGGTGATGGGGGCGCTCAGCCATGGCCATGTGCCGGTGATCATGGTGCCAGCAGGGCCTATGACAAGCGGCTTGCCCAATGCGGAAAAAGCCGCCCGCAGAAAAGCCTTTGCTCGCGGGGAAATTGGCCGCAAAGAATTGCTGGAAACCGAAGCGGAGTCGTATCACGGGCCAGGAACCTGCACGTTTTATGGAACCGCCAATTCCAATCAGATGTTGATGGAAGTCATGGGATTGCATTTGCCGGGCGCGGCCTTTGTGCATCCCCATAGCGATTTGCGTCACGCCTTGAATGTCGCGACTGGTCATCAGGCGGTGGCGATCAGTCGCCGCAGCGCTTCGCCGCGTCCAATTGGACGGATGCTGGATGAACGGAGTTTTGTGAACGCCATGGTTGGCCTTCACGCCACCGGCGGGTCGACCAATCACACTCTCCATCTTCCCGCGATGGCGGCGGCGGCAGGCATTGATTTAAGATGGGATGATTTTGCCGCTTTATCAGAAGTTGTGCCATTGCTGACGCGAATTTACCCCAATGGAACGGCGGATGTGAACCATTTTCATGCGGCTGGCGGGATGGCTTATGTGATGCGTGAATTGCTGGGCGCTGGCTTGCTTGATGGCAGTGCTATGACGGTCTGGGGAGATCAATTGTCTGATTATGCGGTTGAACCTTCCCTCAATGATCAAGGGGTTGTTTTTCAGCCTGCACCAGAAACTTCGCTTGATCTTGATATTCTTCGTCCTGTGGCTGATCCGCATCAAGCCAATGGCGGCTTGGCCATGCTGTCGGGGAATCTTGGTCGCGCGGTTATTAAAATATCCGCTGTTGATCCTGCCCATCATCGGATTGTTGCGCCAGCGGCTGTCTTTGATCATGAAGCCGAGGTTAAAGCGGCCTTTGCTGAAGGGGCGTTAAACCGTGATGTGGTGGTGGTGGTTCGTCATCAGGGGCCGCAAGCCAATGGTATGCCTGAACTGCATAGCCTGACGCCTATTTTAAGCACGTTACAAGATCAAGGCTATGCCGTTGCGCTGGTGACAGATGGCCGAATGTCTGGTGCGTCTGGACGGGTGCCCGCCGCGATCCATGTGACGCCCGAAGCCATGAACAAAGGTCCAATCGGTCAAATTAAGGACGGCGATATGATGACCGTAGACGCCGGGGCAGGGGTGTTGTCTGTCGCCGCAGATTTATCCAACCGTCCCCATGCTGAACCGCGTTCTTTTATCGGCGGCTTTGGACGTGAGTTGTTTTCTGATATGCGTGATCAAGCGGCTTCCGCAGAAACAGGGGGCGGCATCAATCTCTTGAGGAGATACCAATGAGCATCAAAACAATCATGCAAGCAGGCCCTGTGATACCCGTGGTGATTATCGACGATGCGGCTGATGCAGTGCCGCTTGC
>CAYNQW010000079.1:1877-6065 GCA_964399415.1 uncultured Hyphomicrobiales bacterium | reverse complement strand
CCATGCCGCTTTTGCCGGGAGCGGCCACGGCTTCAGAAATGATGCTGTTAATGGCGCATGGCATCCATGAGATGAAGTTTTTCCCTGCAAGTGTCGCAGGAGGCCCTGCTTATTTGAAAGCCTTGGCCTCGCCTTTGGCAAGCGCGATGTTTTGCCCAACGGGCGGCATCACGGAAGAAACGGCAAAGGAATGGCTGTCTTTGTCTAATGTGCTTTGTGTGGGCGGCTCTTGGGTTGCGCCAACAAGCGCAATCAAAGCACAAGATTTTGCATCCATCACAGCAAAGGCCAAAGCCTGCGCGCTTCTTGGATCATCTTAAGTTAAAGATTATGCTTTTGCCGAAATGTCGGCAGTAGATCGTTGTCAGCGGGGGTGGCTTCCCAAACCGCGCGGGCAATGGCGCGGCTTAACACGATGGCGGCGGCGTGGCCGATGACCACATCATGCTCAGGGGATTCAATATCAACAGCACCGGTGCTGGCGGCGAATATTAAATCGCCGTCGAATAACGTGTGGCTCGGCACAATGGCGCGCGCCATCCCATCTTGAGCCGCCACCGCTAACCGCTGGCATTGCGCTTTGTTCATCTTAGCATCGGTGGCAATAATGGCGATGGTGGTGTTTTCAGAAGCGCTGAGGCTGGCTTTCGTGGCCATCTGATCGGTGCGTGGGCTAGGGTCAATGCCCAAACCACCAAATTCAGGCTTGTCCGGGGATTCCCAAGGAGCGGCCCAAAACGTCGCGCTATCAGGCGGTGTTACCGCGCCGAAAGGGTTCACCGCGACCAAGGCGCCGACCGTAACATTCTTTTCACCTTCAAGATTAAGCACCATAGACGCTGACCCTAGGCCGCCCTTCAAATTGGCGGTTGTCGCGCCGGTTCCAGCGCCAACAGAGCCAAGATCAAATTGAACATCGGCGGCTTTCAAGGCTTGTCGCCCTAAATCTTGATAGGGGTTTTCATCCCAAGACTTATCGCCCCCATTCAGCAAATCAAATAAAATTGCCCCGGGAACAATAGGCACTTTTTCGCCCCGTACCTCAAACCCTCGACCCTGCTGGCGGAGGGCATTGGCCACGCCAGAAGCCGCGTCAAGGCCAAGCGATGATCCGCCTGATAAAACAAGCGCGTCCACTTGTGAAACCAATTTATCAGGCGCCAGCAAATCAGTCTCGCGGCTGCCCGGTGCGCCGCCCATCACATGAACAGAGGCGGTGAAAGGCGCATCCCCCACCAGCACGGTAACGCCTGATTTAATGCCTTGGCATTGGGCATGACCCACCCGCAGTCCATCGACATCAGTGATCAGATTGCGTTTCCCAGATTTCATCTTAAGTTCACCTTATAATAAATTGTTATTATGCAATTAAATGCACCTTCCGCCATCGACTTCAAGGGCAACGCCAGTGATCATTGAGGCTTCATCAGAGCAAAGAAATACCGCCGCTTGTCCCATGTCATCAGGTTGAGAAAACCGGCCAAGCGGAATGGTGGCCAGAAACTTTGCCCGCATTTCAGGCGTGTCTTCGCCCATAAAACTTGCCAATAAAGGCGTTTCTCCCGCCACAGGGTTAAGAGCGTTCACCCTGATCCCAAATGGCGCCAATTCTACCGCCATGGCTTTGGTGGCGGTGATGGCCCAGCCTTTTGAAGCGTTATACCAACTTAATCGAGGGCGAGGCGAGACGCCTGCCGTGGACGCGATGTTCAGAATGACGCCTTTGCCATGCGCTTTCATCTTTGGCACAAAGGTTTTTGCCGCAAGGTAAATGGCTTTATTGTTCACCGCCATGACATGATCAAATTCATCTTCCTTCACGTCTTCAAGCAGACCGCTGACATGGGTGACGCCAGCGTTATTGACCAAGATATTGAGATCACCAAAGGCCGCTTGCGCGGCTGAGGCCATTTCTTCCACGGAAGCTAAGTCTGCAACATTGACATGATGAGCAATGCCGCCAATTTCTGAAGCAACGGCTTCAGCGCCATCCATATTGATATCAGCCACCATCACTTGCGCGCCTTCACGGGCAAAATGCCGGGCAATACCCGCGCCAAACCCTGACCCTGCGCCTGTGACAATCGCTGTTTTTCCCGCCAATCGTAATGCCATCATTACCCCCAAGCCGAATTGTTATCGTTTTGTCTGGTTTAAGTATCGGTGAAGTCTGCGGTGGCGGCAAGCCCCATCGGTTGAAGGCTTTGGGTTGTTATTTTACGGAAAATTTAGGAATAGCCTTAATCAAGCGTTTGGTGACCGCGTGCTTAGGGTTTTTTAACACCTTGGCGGTCTCTCCCGTTTCGATGATTTGCCCGTGATCCATCACCGCTACGCGATCAGTAACCGACCGCACGACATTAAGATCGTGACTTATGAACAAATACGACAGTTGATGGGTGGATTGTAATCGCATCAAAAGATCAAGAATTTGCCCACGAACCGAAACATCCAAGGCGGATACCGCTTCATCAAGGATGATCAATTTTGGTTTAATGATCAAGGCGCGAGCAATCGCGATCCGTTGCCGCTGCCCGCCTGAAAATTCGTGGATATATTTGTCTTGATCATTGGCGGATAAACCCACGTCAATTAAGGCTTGCGCCACGGTCTCGTGATGATGCCCAGCGTCATCATGATCGCTCATCAAATGCAAAGGTTCACGAATAAGGCGATGCACTTTATGGCGGGGGTTAAACGAGCCAAACGGGTCTTGGAAAACAATTTGCATTTTTGCCCGGATCAAAGGCGATAGCGAAACTTTTTGTTGCCCATTATTGATGATCGTCTCGCCATCCAAGCGTATCTCGCCATGGCTAAGAGGATGCAATCCTAAAATCGCGCGGGTTAAAGATGATTTCCCGCAACCCGAAGCCCCGACAAGGCCAAGGCTTTCGCCTTGGTGAAGCGTTAAAGAAACATCCTTGAGCGCTTCAATTTCAGAAGAGCGATCAAACAACCCCGTTGTTGAACGGTAGGTTAGCGTGGCTTGCCGAATGTCTAAAAGCGGCGATGCCAGTGATGGGGAGGCTTTGGTTTGACGGGGGGGCTGATACGTTGCGGCCGTCATCAGGGCTTTGGTGTAAGGATGCTTTGGTTGCCCCAATACCGATTTAGGCGATCCGCTTTCCACGACATTTCCGTTCTGCATCATGACCAATTGATGACATCGATTTGATAACACAGCCAGATCATGGGTGATGAGCATCATGGCCATATTATCTTCTTCCACAAGACGGGTGAGCAAATCTAAAATGCCCGATTGTGTGATCACATCTAGGGCGGTGGTTGGTTCATCGGCAATCAATAATTTGGGTTTAAGGGCAATGGCTTGAGCGATCATCACCCGTTGCCGTTGACCGCCGGAAATCTCATGGGGATAGCGTTGCAATCCGTTCAGGTCTGAGGGCAGTTCCACCCGTTCCAGCAAACGCGCCGCGGCATCCAGCGCGTCTTGCCGATCCATGTGACCATGGATGAGAAAAGGTTCGGCGACTTGATCGCCAATCGTCATCAATGGGTTAAGGGCCGTCATTGGTTCTTGAAAAATCATGCTGATGGCTTGACCGCGAAGCGATTGCATCGCTTGGTCATTCAGTGAAAAGAGGTTCTGATCTCCCCATTGGGCTATGCCACTGCGCGTTGCCCCTTTGGGGAGCAAACCCATCAAACTGAGGGCGGTGAGGGATTTGCCTGAACCTGATTCACCCGCCAGCCCCAAGACTTGGCCATTTTCCAAGGTGAAATCCACCTGATTGACCGGTTGTGATTTGCCAATAGCAATGGAGAGATTTTTGACGTTAAGCAGGGGGCTCATCAACGCCTCCTGAGTTTAGGGTCTAGCCAATCACGCAAGCCATCGCCCAATAAATTTAACCCAAGCACGGTGATGATAATCGCCAAGCCGGGGATAAAGGCCAGATGCGGCGCAAAACTGATCATCGTTTGACTGTCCGCCAGCATTCGCCCCCATGACGGCAAAGGCGGTTGCGCCCCAAGCCCAACATAAGACAATCCCGCTTCTGCAAGAATGCCCAAACTGAATTGGATTGTGCCTTGCACGATCAACACATTGGTGATGTTGGGCAGGATATGTTCCAACGAAATACGAGTTTTTGATTTGCCAGCGACGGTTGCCGCTCGGATGAAATCAAGATGCCACAGGCTCAACGCCCCAGCACGGCTCAC
>CAYNQW010000079.1:0-1777 GCA_964399415.1 uncultured Hyphomicrobiales bacterium | reverse complement strand
CACCATGATCATCGAGAAAATGTCACGGCCGAAATGATCTGTGCCAAAAAGATGTTCAGGGTTTGGCGGGCGCAATTTATTGGCTATATCGAGGCTTTCAACAGCATAAGGCGTCCAAAAAAACGACAGCACCGCCATCACCATGATGAGCAGGGTAACGCCCAATCCCAGATAAAAAGCAACGGGCAAGCGGCGCATCACGGTTTCCTCAAGCGGGGGTCTATGATGGCATAGGCCAGATCAACGATGAAGGTCACGACAATCACCGCAAAAACCAGCACCATGACAACCGATTCCACAACGATCAAATCCCGTTGGGTAATCGCTTGAAACACCAATCGCCCTAACCCTGGCAAAAAGAAGACATTCTCAATAATAATCGCGCCAGCAATTAAGAACGAAAATTGCATCCCAATAATGGTGATCACCGGGATCAATGCGTTTCGGAATCCATGACGCCAAATCACTTGCTGGCGGCTTAATCCTTTGGCGCGTGCTGTTCGAATAAAATCCTGATCCAGCACATCAATCATGGCGGAGCGCATCACCCGAGCAAGGATTGAAGCCTGCGGCAAGGCAAGGGCGATCGCCGGCAAGATTAAGGCTTTTATCCCAGCCCAAACGCCCATTTCCCAGCCGGGAAATCCTCCTGCAGAAAACCAGTTAAGGTGAATGGCAAACACCACCACCAGCATCATCGCAAACCAGAAATTTGGAATGGCGATGCCCAATTGCGTTAACCCAATCACCCCCCAATCGGTGATCTTCCCCCGCCGATTAGCGGCAAGCATCCCCGTCGGCAAGGCCAGCGCAACCGCCAAGATCAATGCAAAGATAGCCAATGGCAAGGACACCACCAACCGATCCACCAACAAAGTCGAAACCGGCACTTGATAGGTGTATGATTTGCCAAAATCACCGCTCATCATCCCGCCAACCCAGCGGAAATAACGGCTGATTGGGTCGTCATCTAACCCCAATTCGGCGCGCAACGCGGCAACCGTATCGGGCGCGGCATTGATCCCCAACATAAATTGCGCGGGATCGCCAGGCACCAGTTCAATCGCTGTAAAAATGACAAGTGAGGCCACCACCAAACTGGCGGCAAGGGTCAGCAAACGGTTTCGGATGAAAATCAGCATCGCCTCAATGGAATCCCAACCTGAACATCAGGGCTATCAAAAACGAAACCCCGCCAAAGACCTTAGCGGGGTGACGTCAACCTGTCCAACCAGATTAGTAGGTTAACCTGCTCTTACTCAGCCCAGCGCACGGCGGTTAAGTCATTGGCTTGAGTAGGGGCGTTTGTCCAAAGACCTTTGATCTTGGCATTGGCCACCCCTGTTCGAGCCAATTGAAACAGAAAGCCATTGACGTAATCATCAGCAATACGCCGTTGTGCTTTTGCCAGCAATGCCGAACGCTGATCAGGGTCGCTTGCGATTTTCAATTGATCCATCAGCGATTGGAATTCAGCGCTGTCATATTGGAAATAATAGTCAGGATTGGCGTAAATGCCGATATCCATCGGCTCGGTATGCGAAACGATGGTCAAATCATAATCTTTGCCGCGAAACACTTGTTCTAGCCATTGCGCCCATTCAAGGTTTTCGATCACCGTTGAGATGCCGACCTCGCGCAACTGCGCGGCGATAATTTCCCCGCCACGACGAGCGTAAGACGGCGGCGGCAATTTAAGGGAAAGCGTTAAATTTTCCGCCCCAGCATCTTTCAGCGCCTCTTTCAGTAAGGCGCGAGATTGCGCGGGATCATAGGC
>CAYNQW010000078.1:0-8226 GCA_964399415.1 uncultured Hyphomicrobiales bacterium | reverse complement strand
TATTCTCAAATCCGTCAACATGAGGATAAATTGGATGCGGTTCATCAATTTCTCCAAAGTTTTTAGCAAAATCCAAGTGTGAAAGTGGTGATATATCTGTACCCCTGAAGAAGATTACTTGATGTTCTAAAAGCGCATTGTAAATCAAATCATGTGTTTTCAGATCAATTGGTTTTGAGAAATCCACGCCTTCAATCAGGCCTCCTAAAGCAGGAGTAATTTTCTTTACTCTAAGCATAATCACCACCTTATTAATCTTGGTTAGTAATTTTAATCATAAATTCTGTTTCTCATCCAGTTTGATTTGCTGCATCTTTATTTCTCATATTGTTTCACACCAATCGTTATGCAGACACATAAAGTGAGGCAATTCAATTGGTTATTTAAGGTGATATTCGAGAAATAGTGCGGCTGAGACGTTGTTGAAACCTTCCGAAAATTTGTTGGCGTACTTGATGCCAGATTTATTGATCCAGCCAAGATGGAAAATGATAACCAAAATCAAGTACATTGAAAGTTGCCAAAAAATGCAAAGCCATCGCAACAAAACATAAACGAATGATCCAATCCCAAATTGGTTAATCGCAAATTAAAATCAGGAGCATTAACAAAGGGAATTTAGCACATTGGGAAAAGTGGGTTTAGATAACCACCACCCTTACGCCTCTTCTGCCACCATCATGGCATAGAGGCGTTGGCTTCGGCGTCTGGCGGGGTGCATGGCTTCAGCCAAAATCGGATCGGGCATGACGCGATGCGACAATTGCGGCTTGACGCAAACCTGATCAATCGCGTGACCATCGGCAAGCATGGCCAGCCTTCCCGCTCCGAGCGCGGCGCCAATATCAGCAGATTGTGGAACCGCGATCGGCGTATTGGTCACGCTCGCAATTAAGCGCAACCAATAGTCATTCTTCGCACCGCCGCCAGTGGCGATCATGTCAATAGTGTCGCCGGTCTTATCCAATACAGCCATAGCATCGGCAATCGCAAAACTAACCCCTTGAAGCACCGCTCTTGTGAGATCACCCGCGTCATCTGACCGCGACAACCCAAAAAACCCACCACGAGCGTCGGGATTGTTGTGTGGCGTGCGTTCACCGCTCAAATACGGATGAAACAATGGCCATGTTTTCAATTCATCTTTTGCTTTCATCTGCCGCAACAATTCGTCGAGGGATTGCGCCGTGACTTCGGTCAACCAAGCAAGGCTATCGGTGGCCGATAAAATCACCCCCATCTGATGCCAAGTGTTTGGCAAGGCGTGACAGAAGGCATGAACCGCTTGATCCGCGCGTTCTGAAAATTGTTCCGTGACGTTAAACACCACCCCTGATGTGCCGAGCGAGACAAAACGTTCTTGCGGGTGCTGCAACCCTAGGCCAATGGCCGCGGCGGCGTTATCCCCTGCTCCACCCGCGACGATGACCTGCCCTTTGATCCCCCATCGCTTGGTCAAGGTTGATGATAAATTGGCGCTGGCGTCACTGCCTTCAACAAGCCTTGGCATCTGGTCAATCTTAAGATCGCATATAGTCAGCAACCGATCGGACCAACAGCGCTGGGCGATATCCAGCCAAAGCGTGCCAGAAGCATCAGACATATCTGATATCTTCTGCCCCGTTAAGCGGAAGCGAATGTAATCTTTCGGCAAGAGAATGGTTTTAATTTGGGCAAAAAGATCAGGTTCGTGACGCTTCATCCATACCGCTTTGGGAGCGGTGAAGCCTGCCATCACCATATTACCGCCAATGGCACGAAATTCTGGATAAGTTTGATCGAGATGGGATGCTTCATGATTGGCTCGGGTGTCGTTCCACAAGATCGCATCCCGCAGCGGTTGATCATCGGCGTCTAACGCCACCAGACCATGCATTTGACCGGCAAGGCCAATGCCCCGCAATTGCGCTAATTTTTCTGGCTGCTGTTGCGCAAGGGTTGAGATGGCGTCATCGACCCCTTGCCACCAGGCTTCTGGATTTTGTTCAGACCAGCATTGATGCGGACGCGACACCGAAAGGGGGATAGAAACCGACCCATGCTGAAGTTGATTTTCATCCAGCAAAATGGCCTTTATCGCCGAGGTGCCGATATCAATACCCAAATAAAATGTCATCACGGCCATCCTCTATAATGGGGCATTGCCCTTTAATCGGCCTTTGGGTTTTCCCCAAGATAAATTCGCAACGTCGCTTCCATGCCCTCACGATACATATGGGTGAGCCAGCGTTCAAAAGCCGAAGAGAACCGAGGATCATCTGCTAGATCGCCATATATATGCTTCATTTCAAGCCAAGCGCGGGGTCTTTCTTTTGCCGCCAACGCGTGCGCGGTCAGCGTCTCCCATGATGGATCATTGGCTTCGATCACGCTGCCATCATCACGCTTTCCTAGGCACATCCGCGCCCATGCGGCTTCGATCAACGCCAAGCCATCAATCGAACCGCCAGCGGCTAACCCATTGCGAAGCGTGGGCAAAAGAAACCCGACATGACGCGAAGCTCCATCAAAAGCCACCCGCCGCACGGTATCAACAATCGCTGGATTGGCAAAACGGTGGTCAATCAAATCAAGGTATTCAAGAACAGGCATATTCGGAAGCGGCGCAACATAAGGCACAATTTCTTCCGTAAGCACCTTTCGGAACATCGCGTGAATAAGCGTGTTGCCCATGGCTTCAGCGATGGTCTTAACCCCCATGACTTCAGCAACATTAGCCAAAACTTGATGGCCACCATTTAAGACACGGATTTTTTGCGCTTCATATTGATGGACGTGATCAGAAAATTCAGCCCCAACCAAATGCCAATCGGGTCGCCCCTGCACAAAGGAATCTTCTATCACCCATTGGCGGAAATGTTCATGGGTCACTGGCGCCAAATCATCAATCCCTATAGATTGCGCCAATTGAATTTCTGCGGAACCGGTGGCGGGAACAATGCAATCCACCATTGAGTTTGGGAAACGGCAATGAGCATCAATCCAATCCGCCAAATCGGGATCACTCAACCGCGCGAGACCAACCACGGATTGTTTGAGGATTGTTCCATTGCCCTGAAGATTATCACAACAAAGGCCGGTGAAGGCTTCAACCCCCTGATCACGCCGCAATCGAATCGCCGCCACCATAGCACCAAACACCGTGCGCGGTTGAAGCGGATTTGCGGCGTCATGGGCAATATCAGGGTGATCCGTATCAAGCCCATCATTCTTAGGGTTGCGATAATACCCACCCTCAGTGATGGTCATGGAGACAATCCGAATTCTAGGGTCAGCCATCATCGCGATCAACGAAGAGTTATCACCATCAATCGGCAAGAAATCAATCATGGCACCGGTGACTTCGGTGGCTTGTTGGCCATGGGGGTCGAGTTCAATCAAGGTGGTCAAGCAATCTTGCTTTAAGAGTTTTTCGCGCATGGCTTTGTCTTGATCGCGAATGCCCGCGCCCACAATCCCCCAATCCATGGCTAGCCCTTGCTGCATCAATCGGTGAAGATACCACGCCAAATGCGCGCGGTGAAAATTGCCAAGGCCAATATGGACAATGCCCGGAGTGATCTTGGACCGGTCATAATGCGGCACCGCAATATTGGCCGGCAACATCGACAAAGAACTGTTATTGAGAGCCATCAGGCTTGTTGTCATCGAAGATAGGCTCATTAACTCATCCATTGTCCGCCATCGACATTATAGGTCTGCGCCACGATATAATCGGCTTCATCGCTGGCTAAGAAAATCGCCATGCCTGCCAAGTCTTCAGGTTTCCCCATCCGACCATAGGGGACGCCCTCACCCACTTCTTTCTTCTTTTGGCCAGGCTGCTTGTTTTCATATTTGGCAAAAAAAGCATCCACCCCATCCCAATGCTCACCATCAACCACCCCGGGGGCAATGGCGTTGACATTGATTCCATGGGCGATCAAATTCAATCCCGCCGATTGCGTCAGAGAAATCACCGCCGCTTTTGTCGCGCAATAAACCGCAACAAGCGCCTCGCCTCGGCGACCGGCTTGGCTGGCCATGTTGATGATTTTTCCCCGGCGTTTGGTGGCGATCATGTGGCGTGCAACCGCCTGCATGGTGAATAAAGTTCCCCCCACGTTTATGTCAAAGACGGTTTGGAAATCGTCGCGGGTGATTTCGGTGATGGGCGCGGCGGAAAAAACAGCCGCGTTATTGATCAAAATATCAATGCCGCCCAATGCAGAAACAGCGCGATCGACCCCTGCATCAATGCTGGCTTGCTTGGTGACATCCATCTCAATTGCAATGGCTTTATCGCCAAGAGCTTTGGCGGCAGCACTGGCCCGTTCGATATCAATATCAGCGATGGCTACGCTTGCCCCTTCTCGGATATAGGCTTCGGCAAAATGCCGACCGATGCCACGCCCTGCTCCTGTGATGAGCGCTGTTTTTCCGGCTAATCTGTTCATTTCAATCTCAAGCCTTGTTCATCAAAACGATGCAAATGGTCGAGATCAGGCGTCAAATACACTTTTGCGCCATAGGCTAAGTCCATCTCACCGCTGGCTCGCACCGTCAACGGCTCATCAAATGATGGGGAATTGATGTGGAAAAATGTGTCAGACCCTAAATGTTCTGAGACGCCAACAACGCCTTGCCATGCCCCTGACTTATTTGAAATGGCAATATGTTCAGGGCGAATGCCAATCGTGTGAGCCTTATGTTTTGCCGCCTCTTTGCCGGTCAGCAAATTCATTTTTGGCGAGCCGATAAAGCCCGCAACAAATACATTCCGAGGGTTGTGATACAGGTCTAAAGGCGTGCCGACTTGCTCTATCACTCCAGATTGCAAGACAACAATCTTATCCGCCATGGTCATGGCTTCAACCTGATCATGGGTGACATAGATCATGGTCGTGGCCAACCGCTTATGCAATTCACTGATTTCAAGGCGCATACCGACCCGCAAAGCAGCATCAAGATTGGATAGCGGCTCATCAAATAAGAAAGCGGTAGGTTCACGAACAATCGCCCGTCCAATCGCCACCCGTTGACGTTGCCCGCCCGACAATTGCCCGGGGCGACGGTCAAGATATTCCGTCAGGTTCAAGACTTTGGCAGCGTCCTCCACCCGGCGGGTTTGCTCGGCTTTGTCGAGACCAGCCATGCGTAAGGGAAAAGCAATATTGTTCCGCACCGTCATATGCGGGTAAAGCGCATAGGATTGAAACACCATCGCAAGCCCACGATTAGCCGGAGGAATTGCGGTGGCGTCTTCACCATTGATGACAATTTCACCAGAGGTAACATCTTCCAAGCCCGCGATCAGGCGCAATAATGTTGATTTGCCGCAACCAGAAGGACCCACAAAGACAACAAATTCACCATCCTCAATATCCAGATCAAGAGGCGGGATGACTTCCGTATTGCCAAAGCTTTTAGAGACTTGCTTGAGTTGGATTTGTTTCATCATCTTGTTCCTATTTTACCGCGCCAAAGGTCAAGCCTCGAACCAATTGTTTTTGGCTAAACCACCCCATGATCAAGATTGGCGTGATGGCCATGACCGAGGCGGCGCTGAGTTTGGCATAGAAAAGCCCTTCAGGGCTTGAATAACTAGCGATAAACGCTGTTAAAGGGGCTGCTTTTGCGGCGGTTAAATTCAATGTCCAAAAGGCTTCATTCCACGCCAAGATTACGTTCAGCAACAGGGTTGATGCGATCCCGGGGATTGCCATTGGCGTCAGCACATAGAGCAGTTCCGAGCGAAGATTGGCGCCATCCATGCGGGCGGCCTCTAAAATTTCACCCGGAATTTCCCTAAAATAGGTGTAGAGCATCCAAACAATAATCGGCAGGTTAATGAGCATCAAAACCACCACAAGACCGATACGACTATCCAGAATGCCCAATTCAATGAACAACAGGTAAATCGGATAAAGCACACCCACCGCTGGCAACATTTTTGTCGAGAGCATCCACATTAAAATCCCGCGCGTCCGTTTTGATGGCACAAACGCCATTGACCAAGCGGCGGGCACTGCAACAAGAATCCCCAAAAGCGTGGAGCCTACCGCGATAATCACCGAATTGCTGAAATGCTTGAAATAATCCGAGCGATCCTGCACCACGGCGTAACTTTCAAACGTCCAGAGCGAAGTCAAAACATCAAAGGGCGCTTTGATGGCATCTCCTTCTGTTTTGAACGACAACACCATGATCCAAAGAATTGGAAAGAAAATCGCCAAGCCCACCACCCAAGCGATGATGGTGTTGATCATTTTCCGGCGAGGGGTTACTGAACGAGCCATGCTAACCTCTCATCGATCCAAATTATTGCCAACAATACGCATCAAAAAGATAGCGACAATATTGGCAAGAATAATGGCATAGACACCGCCCGCTGACCCAAGGCCGACATTTTGGCTTTCCAGCACCCGCTGAAAAATCAAATAGGTCAGTGTTTTTGTGCCAAATGCCCCGGCGGTGGTGACAAAGATTTCCGCGAAAATCGAGAGCAAAAAGATCGTCTGAATCAGGATCACCACTGTAATGGCTCGGGCCAGATGCGGCAGGATGATAAACCAGAAGCGCCCAAGCGGCCGCGCGCCATCCATTTCAGCCGCTTCAATTTGCTCTGAGTCCAGCGACTGAATGGCGGTCAATAAGATCAACGTCGCAAAAGGAAGCCATTGCCAACTGACAATCATCACCAAGGATGGCAACGAAGCATGGCTCAACCATTGGATGGGTTCTGCGCCAAAGGCTCGCCACAAATGAGCAAAAAACCCATTTACGGGATCCATAAACATATTTTTCCAAACCAAGCCTGATACGGTTGGCATCACAAAGAATGGGGCGATTACTAAAATACGGACAACACCCTGCCCCCAAATCGGCTGATCGAGCAGCATGGCCAATAAAATACCCAGCATAACGGTGATCACCAATACCCCACCAACGATGATAAGGGTGGTGGCCACGGCAGGCCAAAAAGAACTGGATGAAATAAACCGAGCGTAGTTTTCAAACCCAACCCAGCCCAGATCACCACCACGCAAGGGCAGATATTTTTTGAAAGAAAAATAGAGCGTCATCGCAAGCGGGATCAACATCCATCCCAACAACAAGGTCGTTGCAGGAGCCATCATCAATCGGGCTATGGAACGTGAATGATGTGTCGCCACGGTAAGCCTCCTCATATTGATGATTAATGATGCTAGTTGCGATTAAAAAAATATTAAATAAAAAAACAGAGGGCGGCATAAACCGCCCCCTGAAGATGAGATGGCTTAGCGATAGCCAGCCGCTTCCATAGCGTCGTTGGTCAAGGCTTGAGCTTTGGCCAGTGCCGCTTCAACGCTTTGCTTGCCAGCATAAGCCGCTGAGAACTCTTGGCTGACTTCAGTAGCAATACCAGCAAATTCAGGAATTGCCGCAAACTGAATACCAACATATGGGCTTGGATCAACGGTTGAGTTGTTTGGATCAGCAGACAAGATTGAATCCAAGGTCATCTTCGCAAAAGGGATGTCCTTGTAGTTTGCGTTCTTGTAGAGCGAAGTGCGCGCGCCTGGAGGCACGTTTGCCCAACCTTCTTTAGATGCTACCAATTCGATGTAGCCGTTAGAAGTGGCCCATTCAATGAACTGCTTTGCTGCCGCTTCTTTCTGGGTGCCAGCAGGGATCGCAAGAGCCCATGCCCACAACCAGTTTGAGCGAACGCCCATGCCATTGTCCGGTGCCAGCGCGAAGCCAACTTTATCCGCAACGGTGGAATCTTTCGGGTTGGTTACGAAAGATGCCGCAACAGTGGCGTCAATCCACATGCCGCATTTGCCTTGTTGGAAGAGCGAAAGGTTTTCGTTAAAACCATTTGTCGCATAACCAGCAGGACCTGAATCCGTCATCATGTTGACAAAGAAGTTCAAGGTGTCTGACCATTCGCGGGTATCGAACTGAGCGTTCCATTTTTCATCAAACCAACGAGCGCCAAAAGAGTTGGACATTGCGGTGATGAAAGCGCCGCCTTCACCCCAACCGGCCTTACCGCGCAAGCAGATGCCGTTGATGCCGTTATCGCGATCCGTCATTTCACGCGCGGCTTTAGCAATGAACGACCATGATGGTGCTTCCGGCATGGTCAAACCTGCTTTTTTCATCAGGTCTGTGCGATACATGATCATGGAGCTTTCGCCATAGAATGGCGCCGCGTAAAGCGTACCATTATAGCTCAAGCCACCTGCCATCGCTGGCAGA
>CAYNQW010000077.1:0-8236 GCA_964399415.1 uncultured Hyphomicrobiales bacterium | reverse complement strand
ATGTCAGGCCGTGTCCATGAGCATCCTGAACGCCAACCCGCGAAAAGGGATACCACAAAGCCAGGTGTGCAGAACCCACATTGGCTGCCGTGATGGTGAACCATCGCCTCTTGGACGGGGTGCAATTCGCCGTTGGGGCCAGCAATATGTTCCACCGTGGTGATGGACAGGCCATCAATCATCGGAAGTAAAAAAATGCAGGCATTGGCGGCGGCATGACTGATGGTGCCATCGCTGTTTTTTTTGCCGATCACCACCGAACAAGCACCACAATCGCCTTCAGCGCAACCTTCCTTGCTGCCGGTTAAGCGCTGATCTTGGCGCAACCATTGCAGCAAAGTGGTATCCGCGGATGGAGGGGTGATGTCTTGCTCAACCCCGTTCAACAAGACACGAATTGATCGTTTTTCCAATCCTGCCATATTGCTTTTGCCTCACTACTATTGTGCAACACTTTCAACATACCATTGGCGTAGCAACTGCCGTTCCTGTTCTTCCATATAGCTGACATTGCCGGGGGGCATGGCGTGGGATAGCGCCGATTGCAGGACAATCGCTCGCCCCTGTTGAGCAATCGCCACCGGCGTTTCCAAGATGATGCCTTTTGGCGGGTGGGTGATGTCCCGTAAGGCTTGGCTTTCATAGAGCGGTTCGGCGGCGTGGCACATCGCGCACCGCCCCAATACAATATCTTGAACCGCGTCAAAATCAGGATGTTCCGCCAATTGCCGCGCTTCGCCTTTCAGCATCGAGGTGTCATAACCATCGCCGCTTTCCGCTTCTTCTTTTGTCAGCAGTGGGGCGAGGGATAAAGCCATGATGACGAGGAAAATCACCGTCGTTGCAGCCCATGTCCAGCGCGGCTCACCACCACGGGCATGCACGGTGTTAAAATAATGACGTATCGTCACCCCCATCAGAAACACCAGCGCCGCGATGATCCAACTGTATTCGGTGCCAAAGGCCAGAGGATAATGGTTCGACAGCATCAAGAAAATCACCGGCAGGGTGAGGTAATTGTTATGGGTCGAGCGTTGTTTGGCGATTTTCCCATAAATCGCATCGGGCTGACGACCGGCTTTGAGATCAGCCACAACGATGCGCTGATTGGGAATAATCACCATAAAAACGTTGGCGGACATGATGGTCGCGGTGATCGCGCCAAGGTGCAAAAACGCCGCCCGTCCCGTGAAGACTTGGTGAAAACCCCATGACAACAACACCAGCAATCCATAGAGCACAATCATCAGGATGGTGTTGTTATCGCCAATTTTTGTTCGACACAGCGTGTTATACCCAAGCCAGCCCAGCACAATCGACGCCAATGAAATGCCAATCGCGGCGAGGGTGGATAAATCCATTTTTTCGGCATCGATCATATAGAGATCAGCGCCGAAATAATACACCAGCACCATCAGGGCAAAGCCCGACATCCATGTGGCGTAGGATTCCCATTTGAACCAAGTCAAATGTTCAGGCAAGGCTTTGGGTGCCACCAAATATTTCTGGATGTGATAAAACCCGCCGCCATGAACTTGCCATTCTTCACCATGGGCGCCTTCGGGTAATTTGCGGTCGCGCCACAAGCCCAAATCAAGGGCGATGAAGTAAAAGGATGATCCGATCCAAGCGATAGCGGTGATCACATGGAGCCAACGGACGGCAAATTCTGCCCAGTCTAGGGCAAAAAGTGTCATTAAATTCAGGTCAAGAGTCATAGTTTATCTTAACTGCCTCGATAAGTGGAATACCCATAAGGCGACAACAGCAATGGCACATGATAATGGGCATCACCATCATCGCTATGGAATGGGACAGGGATGACGTCAAAAAACGGTTCACCCAGATCAGGGAATTGGCGGCGAATATAATCGCCAACATGAAACTCAAGCAGATAATCACCCGCCGGAAACTCGCCTTCGGGCAAAAGTGGGCGATCGGTGCGGCCATCATGATTGGTGATCATTTCAGCCTGCATGACCCGGGTTCCGCCTTGCATGGCATAAGCGGTGATGCGAATGCCTTCGGCGGGGATGCCTTGCGCGGTGTTAAGGACGTGAGTGGTCAAATAGCCTTTGGCCATGATGCTTTCCTACTTGTTTGAAACAAAATGTTATTTTGCCTCTTGTCCAAGGTGAGGGCAAGTAAATTTAATGCCAATTTCTCCGTTAGACCGAATGCGTTAACCCGCCATCAACACGAATATTCTGACCCGTGATGTAACTTGAATCATCGCTGATCAGAAAACCAATGACTTTAGAAAGTTCTTCAACCCTGGCGTAACGGCCAGCGGGGATGCGCGCCAAGCGATCAGGTTTTTCAGGCAAACTGTCGATAAATCCAGGCAAGACATTGTTCATCCGCAAGCCCGCGTCGGCAAATTTTGTGCTGAATAATTTTGTGAATCCAGCCAAGCCCGCGCGAAAAACCGCAGAGGTGGGAAAATCCGGATCCGGTTCAAACACCGCAAAAGTCGAAACATTTACAATCGAACCATGGCCTTGTTTTTCCATGATCGGTTGCACCAATCTGACCGCGCGTATCACGTTGAGCAAATAATAATCCATCCCCAAATGCCAATCGTCATCGCTGATCGCCATCAGATCGCCTTTGGGCCCATGACCCGCGCCATTGACCAGCCCATCAATGCGGCCAAATTCGGTCATCGCCAAATCAATGAAAGCCGATAAATCATCGGGGTTAAGGTTGGAGCCGGTAAAGCCTATCCCGCCTAACTCTTTGCCCAAAGCCTCACCCTTGCCGGAAGAAGACATGATGCCAACACGGTAACCTGATGCCGCCAAATGCCGCGCCGCGTCCGCCCCAATACCGCTCCCGCCACCAATGATCAATGCCGTTTTTTGGGTCATCCTAACCTCCTGTTTTTATGATTAAACATGGTATCACGGCCGCCTTTTTTGGCAACCTTAAGCGTGACGCTGGGCAAAACGATGGCTTTTGATTGGCAAGCCCAACCAAGGCCGTTATGGTGATCGCATGCATTTTATGATCTTGGCAAAAGGAAATTGATCATGACCCTTGGATTGCGCCGCACGCTGCTTTTTACACAATTGACTCATGAAGAAGGGGGCAAAGCGGTGGATAAGCCAACGCTTCTGGTGGCCGCAATGGCCATCATC
The DNA here is from genome assembly GCA_964399415.1 of uncultured Hyphomicrobiales bacterium. Taxonomy (GTDB): domain Bacteria; phylum Pseudomonadota; class Alphaproteobacteria; order Puniceispirillales; family UBA1172; genus JAGWAQ01. The sequence continues at coordinate 5,096 of CAYNQW010000077.1, read as the reverse complement.
AAAAACCCGTGGCATGGTCGCGGTTGGGTGGAAGACCTCAGCCCTGAAGTGCGTTCCATTGGTCCTGAATTAGGCAAACTTTTGACCAAAATGGTGCTTGATGTCACGGGTGACGCGCTCGAAGGATATGGCAAAGCGTCGATTGTTGGGATGGGGGGTGAGATTGAACATGCTCAAGCCATCACCCATTCGCTTTGGTTTGGCAATCAATTCCGCGATGCGGTGAAAGCCAAATCCTATTTGTCTTTTTCGAATTTACGCGGCGCCGCCAATTGCCCCATCGTGATCCCTCTGATGGATAAGGATGATGCTGGACGGCGATCACATTATCAAACCATCCATACCTCAATTGCGGATGCGCCGGCTGAAGATGAATTGGTGGTTGCGCTCGGCGGATCGGTGGGAGGTCACCCGCTTCATCGTATTGGTGATCGGTATCAAGACATCAAAGAAATGGGTGGCGATATCAACAATCCGGCAGGAGTGTAAGCGATATGATCGGCGCAGACCTCCATGGCAAGCGTGTATTGGTCACCGGCGCGTCATCGGGGTTAGGGGCGCATTTTGCGGCAGTCATGATAGACGCTGGCGCCATTGTTGGCCTTGCGGCACGGCGTCTTGATCGTTTGCATGAAAACGCCGCCGCCCTTGGCAAAAACAGCATCGCGGTGGCGATGGATGTCACCGATCATGATTCCATTCATAAAGGCGTTGCTGAATTCACTGAAAAAGCCGGTAGCTTGCCCGATATTTTGATCAACAACGCTGGCATCGCTGATCCGTCTGGGGTATTGGCGGCGACACAAGAAAACACCGAAGCGGTCATGGCGACCAATCAAATGGCAGCCTTTGCCATGGCGCAATATATGAGTCAATCTTGGGTGGAAGCCGGGCAAGGCGGCGCAATTATCAATATCGCCTCCATCACGGGGATGCGCGCGGTGGGCGGCGCGGCGGCCTATGCCATGAGCAAGGCGGCGGTGATCCATATGACGAAAGTCATGGCGCTGGAATTGGCGCGTCATCAGATTCGCGTCAACGCCATCGCGCCAGGGTATTTTGCAACGGATATGAACAAAGATTTTCTCAGCAGTCCAGCCGGAGAGGCCTTGGTTAAGCGTATCCCAATGCGCCGCTTTGGGGCTTTAGATGATCTCAATGGAGCGTTGTTGCTGCTCGCTTCTGACGCCGGGCGTTACATGACCGGCATGGTGATACCCGTCGATGGCGGGCATTTATGCTCTAGCCTATGAATTTTCCCATCCCGTGGGGCGTTGATCCCAGAACGAGTAATGACGCTCAAAGGCTCGTGCCACCCGCAACAACAGCGCTTCGCTGAAGGGCTTGCCCACCAATTGCACCGATAGCGGTAAGCCATGGCGATCAAGGCCAATGGGAATCACCACCACCGGCAAACCAAGAAAGTTGAACGGGCGGGTGTTATGACCGATGCGTTGCACCAAAGGCGCGGCATCAGGTTTCGCGCCAATATCACTATCGCTAATAGTGGGTAGCAAGAAAGGCCAGACCGGGGTGATCAGCACGTCAGTTTCCGCAAACACATGATCTATAAAACGCACCATCATATCGGCGCGCAACTGACGCAGTTTGATTTGTTCTTCTTCGCGGGCATGGATGCCGGTGATGATTCGCATCACCGTTTGATCATTCATGTCCTGGTGATGCTTGGCAACGGTATCGAGATGAAGCCGCGCGGCTTCGCTGGCGATCAACATCACGTTAAAGGTGTTGGTCATCTCAATGGTTAAGGATGACACATCAACATCATGGATGGACGCGCCCAAGGTTGCGCCGGTGGTAAAGACAGTTTCTGTGGCATCGGCCACTGGCGCATCAACCCCGCTAAGAAAATAATGTTCGGCCCTTGCGATGCGTATGCCTTTGAGCCCAGCGTCAAAGTCACGCCGCCAATCCCCCATTGAGACATCCAGCGACAGGGGGTCGCGAGGATCATGCCCTGCAATAGCCTCAAGCATTACCGCCGCATCTTCGACGCTGCGGGTTAAAGGCCCTGACGTGTCGAGCGACGCGGAAAGAGGAAATATACCTGCACGACTCACCAAGCCATGGCTAGGCTTGATGCCAACCAACCCGCAAGCGGCGGCGGGCAAACGGATGGAGCCGCCGGTGTCGCTTCCCAAGGATGCTGGAATAACTCCCGCGGCCACAATAGCGGCAGAACCTGAAGACGAGCCGCCGCAAATATAGTCTGTGTTCCAAGGGTTTTTGGGTGTGCCCGCGTAATCGTTATGCCCGGTGACGCCAAGGGCAAATTCCACCGAGGTCAGCCGTCCACAATCAATCGCACCAAGGGCGTCTAATTTGCTGATGGTATGGGCGGTTTCCGTGGCGAGGGCGCCTTGATGGGTTTTTGATCCGCCTTCAAAAGGCCACCCTGTTCGGCCATATAATTCTTTATGGGCAAGCGGCACGCCTGATAACGGGTGATCCGTGATTTTGATTTGTTTGGCTTGATCAGTTGCAAAATCACCATCCACATAAACCAACGCATCCAGCACCTTGCCCGTGACGGCAAGGTCATCGACCACGGCCTGGGTCAAGGCGACACGATCTTCGGTTTTAGCCGCGCGTTGATGCAAATCGGTGATGGATTGATAGCGGTTCATGATGCGGGTTTGCGCTGATCAAAAACGTCATTGAGGCTATGCTGGCCAAGGCGATCATCGGGGATGGCGTCCAACACTTGCCGCCATTGATCGAAGGTTTGACGGGTTTGATCAATCAGCGCCGGATCAAGGCCAGCGTCTGTTAAACGGTCAAGAGGTGATTTGTCGGTATCAACAGTCATCATCAAGTTCTAATGCCATGGCTTGCCCTTGGCAAGAGTTTCGCCATCACCTGCGTTGCTCTGGTTCATCGGCGCGTTCTTTTACTGAAATCTTTTTGATGCTAAAACACGGACGCCTAAAGATGTTTATGCTTCTCGCAGAATGATGATAAAGGAAGATGATGACGTCACGACCTTCGCCTGATCATAACGCCATTATGTCGCAATTCGCCGCCTTGGTGGATGATGGTTTTGTTTTGCTCGATCGCCATTTCAATATTGTCATGGCCAATGCCATGGCGACCCGCTATTTGGGGGAAAACCTCATCGGCATGGCGATTGCTGATGTTTTGGTGTCGCCTCAACTTGACCATGAATTAAAGCATAATGCAGACAACCGGCAATCGGCTGAAATGGTGGCGAGTTCGGCACAAGATGATCGCCGGCGGTTCCGTGTTCGGCTCCGCGCGATTGATGATCATTTGATCGGTGTTCTGATCATGGACATGACGCTTCAACATAATCTTGAAAAGGTGCGCCGTGATTTTGTCGCCAATGTTAGCCATGAATTGCGCTCACCACTGACGTCATTAATTGGGTTTATCGAAACCATGCAAAGCCCGATGCCGATTGATGACGCCACCCGCGCGCGATTTCTGGCGATCATGGATGAAGAAGCCCGGCGTATGTCACGGCTTATCAATGATTTGCTGTCGCTGTCGCGTGTGGAAACCGAAGAGCATATTTCCCCAACCTTAACCATGGCGATTGATAAGGTGGTGCGGTCGGCGATTATGGCGCTGTCCAATCGCGCCCAGAAACTTAATCGCACCATTTTCTTCAGGGATAAAACAGGCCGCGGCAAAAACAACGATGATGATATCATTATTCTTGGCGTTCATGACGAAATGATGGAGGTGTTTCACAACCTTTTGGATAACGCCATCAAATACGGCTTTGACAATACCGATATCACCGTTGAAATGACCGCGCCTGATCAGCGTCACATAGCCTTCACGGTCATCAATCAAGGCGAAGGCATCGAAGAGCAACATTTATCGCGATTGACCGAACGGTTTTATCGCGCCGATAAAAGCCGGTCTCGAAAGATGGGCGGCACGGGGCTGGGGCTAGCCATCGTCAAGCATATCGTCAATCGGCATCGCGGCAAGATTGATATCACCAGCGAAATCGGCGGGCAAACGCGGTTCACCATCACCTTGCCTTTGGCCTGATCCCTCATTCATTGATGAGATGACTGTAACATCACTGTCACATTCGTTTGTTATCATGTTCCATCCGATAGTATGATGAGTTGGTGACATGAATTATGTGGACATTGAGCGAAGACTAATGACGATGCGTGTATTGATTGCGGATGATGAACAGAATCAGTTGGAATTGCTGTCCTTTAATCTTGCCAATAATGGCTTTTCCGTCACGTCCGCTTCCGATGGGCAAGAAGCCCTAACCCTAGCCGAAGAAACCCATCCCGATATCATTATTCTCGATTGGATGATGCCAAAACTATCGGGCATTGAGGTTTGCCGTTACTTGCGCTCTATGCCGGAAACCAAGGCCATCCCGATCATTATGCTAAGCGCAAGAGGCGAAGAAGGTGATCGCACCCTCGGTCTTGATATTGGCGCCGATGATTACATGACCAAGCCATTTTCTCCCCGCGAATTGGTGGCGCGGGTGCGCGCCGTCCTGCGGCGGTCGCGACCAACCTTGATGAATGACGTGCTTGAATTTGAAGATTTGAAATTGTTCCCCGCCAGCAAAACCGTCGAACGCGATGGTGAAACGATTCCCCTTGGGCCAAAGGAATTTCAAATTTTATCGCTATTGATGGAACGCCCGGGGCAAGTGTTTAGCCGCAATCAATTGCTCGATCACGTTTGGGGGCATGGCATTTATGTCGAAGACCGAACCGTTGACGTGCATCTCAGCCGCCTCCGGAAAGCGCTTAATATCCGCAAAAAAGGCGGTGATGACCGCCCTGATTTGATTCGCACGGTTCGCGGCAGTGGCTATGCCTTGTCGCCGGCAAGCCGCAAATAATCGCTAGGATTTTGTACCAATATCCCGGGCTAAAAATTTCTCAAATTTTTTTTAATTCTTCACATAACTGTAACATTCAGGGCGTAGAAGAGCCTCATCAATATGTTCTACAGGAGTAATCCAATGCGTCTTTCACATTTTATCGTTGGCATGACCATGTCCGTTGCTGTTATCGGCGCGGCTCAGGCTCGTGACCAAATTTCAATTGTTGGCTCTTCAACGG
>CAYNQW010000076.1:0-8400 GCA_964399415.1 uncultured Hyphomicrobiales bacterium | reverse complement strand
AGTGGAGGAATGCCGATAATGGACAGCGCCCCTAAAAAGAAGGCGATAAAGACCAATGGCATCCGTGGCCCTAAACCATCGAGTTCGGAAATATTTTTGATATGCGCGTTGACGTAAATCGCCCCAGCGCAGAAGAACAAGGTGATTTTGGCTGAAGCGTGCATGACAATATGAAGCGTTGCCCCTTCGATTGCCGCCGCCGTTGCCAAAGCCGCGCCCAAAACAATGTAAGACAATTGTGAGATCGTCGAATACGCAAGCCGTGCTTTTAGATCATCTTTGGTGATGGCGACTACGGAAGAGGCCAAAATGGTGAAACCAGCCAGCCAAGCCAGCCACACAGAGGCTCCGCTCATGCTCAAGAAATCAAAGCCAAAGACATAAACCACCACGGTGAGAATGGTGAAAACGCCTGCTTTCACAACAGCCACGGCATGCAACAGTGCCGATACAGGGGTTGGCGCGACCATCGCCGCCGGCAACCAGCGATGGATCGGCATTAACGAGGCCTTTCCTACACCAAAAGCAAAGAGCGCAAGCAATATCGGCGCCGCATCATAGGATAGCCGCCCAGAAAGAATACCGCCCGGGGTGAAATCCAACGTGCCCGCAATAATCCATACCCATATGATCGCCGGCAGCAACAAAATCACCGAAGTGCCGACCAAAATGCTCATGTAAAGGCGGCCAGCGCGGATCGCTTCTTGGCTTTCTTTATGAGTCACCAAGGGATAAGTGGAAAAGGTTAGAATTTCATAGAAAATAAACAGCACCATCAAATTGCCAGACCAGGCAATCGCCATCGCCGCGTGAACTGCAACGGCATAACAAATCGCAAAACGCGTTTGATGGTGTTCGTGATTGCCCCGCATATAGCCCGTTGTATAGAGAGCAGCTAGAATCCAAAGCCCAGAAGCCACAAGGCCAAATACCGCCCCCAATGGGGTTACCTTGAAGGTCAGCGACAAGCCATCGCTTATTGTAATCAATGTCCAACTGGGGGAGCCGCCGTGCAACACATCTTGCGCCACATGAAGAGCGGCGATGAAGGTAATGATGCCGCCAATCGGCCCTAAAGCGTCACGGTAATTAATCCGCACCGCTAGTAACGGCACCAACGCAGCGGTGATCAAAGGAGCTAGAATGCCAATTTTAAGCGCCGTATCAATGCTCATCAAGGTCATCATAACGCACCTCCCGTGATGGCGCGTGCGGCGGCATCCGCCAGATCAACAATAGGCTTGGCGTATATGCCGAAGACAATATTGGCGATGGCCACAAGCCAAAGCGGGGCATAAATCATGACATTTTCAGCGAGAGGTTTGCCTTTATAAGGGCGCATCCACATGACTTCGACAATTTTCCACAAATACAAAACTGACAAAGCGCTCGATAATAATACCAGCCCCGTGATCAAATTCATGCCAGCATCAAGCGTTGCCAAGACAAGATAAATTTTTGAAATGAATCCCGCCGTCAAGGGCAGACCAATTAAAGACAGGCCACATATGATCAAAGCCGAACACGTCCATGGCATTGCCCGCCCTAAACCTTCGATGCTTGACATGGTGACCCGCTTGCCCAGCACCGTCATCAACGCGCCCACCGCCATGAACAACCCACCCTTAATCATGGCGTGGTTGGCCATATGAATAAAACCTGCGCTGATGCTAGAGGTGGTGCCTATCGCAAAAGCCAAAGTGATATAGCCAATCTGGGCAATTGAGGATTGAGCCAGCAGTTTTTTCAAATCATGCTCATAAATCGCCAAAATCGTTCCAGCAAACATGGCCATGATCGACAATGGAAGAATAACCCAAGTCAGAAGCAAATCAGTGACATCAGGCAGACCACCAAAGATCGTGAAAACAACGCGAGCGAGCACATAAATAGAGGCTTTTGTTGCTATCGCCGCCAAGAGCGATGACACAGCTGAAGGCGCGTAACCGTAAGCAGCGGGCAACCACATATGCACTGGGAAAGCCGCGGCTTTGACCATGATGCCTGCCACCATAAAGGCCAAACCAACAAACACAGGCGCGGCGGTCGCGTCCGGCAAACGATGCGCCAAATCAGCCATATTGAGCGTGCCGGTTACGGCATAACAAAACCCAACACCAATCACATAAAATGTCGCGCCAATCGCGCCAATCACCAAATAATTGTAACCCGCGATCAACGCACGGCGATCCATCCCCGCTCCCATGGCCACCAGCGTCACGGCGGCAAGCGATGAAATCTCTAAAAAGACAAATAGGTTAAACGCATCACCAGTCATCACCAGACCAAGCAGACCACCAATGGTAAGCAGCCAAGCGCCGTAGACACGCGCGTGATCTTTTGGATGAATTTCATTTTTAATCAGAACATTAGCATATAAAGTTGAAGCAACGCTCAAAGATGAAATGATCAACGCCATCAATCGGGACGCGCCATCGCTAATAAACTCGATGCCCCAAGGCGGCGGCCATCCACCGAGGGCGTAACTCACGGTAAGACCATCGCCCAATGATAAATGCATCAAGGTCAGCGAGAATGTGGCGAGCGCCGCTAGAAGGGTTAAAAACCATGCCACCCCACCACTAGGCATCAGCGCGACAATCACGGCTGATAAAAGCGGAACAACAACAATCAGACCGGGGAGATTAGCCATGATCATGACGTTTTCTCCTCTTTCAAGCCATCTTCAGCTTTAGCGGCTAAGATTTCATCTTCTTCAATCGACCCAAAGGCGTCGTTAATCCGAAGCGTCAAGGCTAAGCCAAGCGCAGTTGTCGCAACCCCCACCACGATGGCGGTGAGGATCAAAACATGGGGCAAGGGGTTTGAATATATATAATTTACGTCAGGATTAATGATCGGGGCGGTGCCACCATCCACCCGCCCAAGCGTGATATAGAATAAGAACAATGCCGTTTGAAAAATAGACAAACCGACCAGTTTCTTCACCAAGTTCTGGCGCGACATCACGATATAAAGACCGATCAGCATCAAAACGACGACAATCAGATAGTTCCAATGGCTGGCGATGAGATCAAAAACTGAATGTTGCATCAGCCCTGTCCTCCATCTTCATCCGCTTTAGGGTCGCCATAGCCAGCAAAGGCAAAGAATAAAATCATCATGACGCTGGTCACGGTTACGCCCACGCCCAATTCAACCAGCAAAATCCCAAGATGTTGCCCATGTGCAGGATCATGATGATCAAGGGCGTTGTAATCGAGATAATTGCCGCCATTAAGCAGGCTGACCACACCAACACCGCCATAAATCAACACGCCAATCGCCATGAAGACGGCAACAATTCGAGGTGGAGCCAATCGCCGCAACGCCACCATCCCGAACACAAGCCCATATAGGATAAAGGCCGCCGCAACAATCACTCCAGCCTGAAAGCCCCCGCCTGGTCCAAAATCACCGTGAAACTGAACATAAAGCCCATATAAAATGATGGGGGCAAATAAGATCTTCGTGGTCACACGAAATACAGGGTTGCTTGACATCATGATGACGCCCCCTTCTTCGCTGATTTCTTCGCTTTCGCTGCAGATTGGCGAGATTTCTTTGCTGTTGATGATGTTTTGGTGCGAGCAACCGCAGGGCTGGCTTTTGGTTTGGTTTTTGGGTCAACCGGCAACGGCGTTTTGGTTTTTCCAGCCAAAAGCAAGATCACCCCAAGCCCGGCGGCAAAAATCACAATGGTTTCGCCCAAAGTATCAAATCCACGATAACTGGCTAAAACAGTCGTGACGACATTAGGAATATGCAGTTTTGCATCGCTTTCTGCCAAGTAACGCGGCGCAACATGAATATGCGCCGGGGCATCGGCTGAACCGAATGCCGGCAAATCCACCACCGCCGTGACCAGCAAGATGCCAACAATCGCAACCACGGCAAGCGGGCCAATCACATTGGTCTTTAAGGGCTTTTCTTCAGCCGGCAAGCGCGCCATCGCCGCAAGCAAAAGAACGGTGGAAATTCCAGCCCCCACCGCGGCTTCGGTAAAGGCCACATCCACCGCGTCCAAATTGACAAACATGGCGGCAGAAATCAGGGAATACGCCCCAGACATCACAATCACGGCAAAAAGGCGACGGGTTCTCACCACCATGACGGCGATAACCACCATCAAGGTTACCAAGAAAATATTGATCATTACGCTTGTCATGATCGCACCCGTTTTGCCGCTGATTTCTTCTTAGCGACTTTCTTTTTTGATGATTTTTTCGAGGCTGTTTTCTTTTGGGGTGGTGTCGCGGCGGATTTGATCTGACCCGAAGTCAAATCACGCCCAAGAGGTTTAATGCCACATTCCAGCGCAACTTTAGCAATAGCGTGGCCTGAAATAGGGCTGGTGAAAAACAAAAATACACCGATCAAGACCAATTTGACCGTTACCAAGGACCACCCCGAAAGGCAAATCATGCCAAGAATAAAGAAGGTTACACCGGCGGTATCAATTATGCCCGCGGCGTGGATTCGCGCGTAAACATCAGGAAGACGAACCAACCCAAGAGCGCCAATCACCACAGACAGGATGCCAAGGAAAAAGAAGAGGCCAGCCAATGTTTCCAATGAAAACAACATTAGCGATCCCCTAAACTGCCGGTGCTGAACAGTTTCAACACCGCAAAGGTGCCGATGAAATTCAAAATTGCATAGAGGACTGAAATATCAATAAATTCTGGCCGATCCATGATGAAGCCATGCAAGGCGATGCCAAGAATGATCAAGGTGCCAATGCTATTGACCGCCAACACGCGATCAAAGGCCGTTTTACCAAGAGCAACCCGAACCAAGGCCAATACCACGGCAACCCCAAGCCCGATCATCCCCGCGATTAACATCATTGATCCGACCTCGGCTTTGGTTCAAGACCAGTCACTTTTGCATCCATGACTTGTGAACGGACATCATCGCCGAAATCTTTGGTCAGCGCATGGACAAGGAAAACCCCTTTGCCAATATCTACGGTCACCGTCCCAGGCGTTAAAGTGATGGAATTGGCGTAAGTCGCGACTCCTGCTTCGGTTGATTGGCTGGCGGGGGTTTCAAAAATTTCAGGATCAGCGCTATTCGATAAGATCACCTTGGCGGTGGCGTAATTCGACATCAGGATTTCTTTGAAAAGCCAAAGGAAATAGCGCGGCAAGCCCATCATTATTTCCAACGGCAAGCCTTCTTTATCCGTGCCGCCCATGCGAGACGACATGAAGGTCGCAAACAACACGCTCGCGACACCAAGGCCCGTGATCAGAACAGTATAATGACCTGACATCAGCAACCAGATGCCCATTAAAGTCAAAAATAAAACTGCAAATCGCATCGGTGGTGACACTTAGTTTAGAATGGTTATTTGGTATACCATAACCGTCTATCGGCTGATCTTGCAAGTCACTTCGATCAAAAAATATTAAAAAATTAACGATAAATTTTAGCGAAATGTCGAATCTAGCGCGCAAACCTTGCAGGATAAAGACAGATTGAATAAAGTGATCTTCAGAAGGAAAAACAATCTATCAAGCATTGGGGGATAAAATGTCAATCCGCGTCAAAAAAGAACGTCCAGCCGGGGTTCCTGAAGAAAATGTCTACAATTCACTGCACTGGACCCTTTTTGTGGCAATCGTGGCCGCCTGCGTGACCCTTTATCTCGCGGTAAGCGCTGGATAAAGCAACATTTACAAGAAAAACCCCGACTATGGTCGGGGTTTTTTATTCAGAATACAATTATTCTGGTTTCACTGAAAATTTGCCGAAGGCCATCAGCGCAAGAATAAGCGCGATTGGAAAACCTACAACTAGAATGGTGCCGATTGTCGTGTCCATCATCATCCCCTTTTATTTTTTTATTGTGATAGCGCAATAAAACTCAAATGACCAGATGCAATTTGATCCGCCAGCCCATCAAATTGCTGTAGAGATACAAAAAACATTGCCTGTCCATGACCATAAATTCAAGCAGGGCTCGGTGGTGCGCATGGCGTGCGGTTGCCACTGATCATGAAAAATAGCCGAGCCCGGTGCTTGTAATGTCTCTTCGCCTTGGCCTTGTTGCCACGTGCCAGTCCCACTAACGCAGTGATAAAGTTCAGCTGATTCGTGGTGATGCGAAGGGTAGTTGAGATTTTCACCAAACAATATCCATCCCACCCGACAAGAATCAGTTTGGAGCAAACCATTCGGCCCAATCACTTCGGTATACGCTTCGTTATCAAAAAAATGATCGTCAAAAATACCGATATAACTGGTGTTGGTCAGCCAACAGAGCGCCCCTTCAATCGCCTGACTGGTTTCAATAAGATTCCCGAATATTGGATTGGCGGTGGCTGTAACCTGATCCCAATACCGATTGACCGGTTGATGTTGAGGTTCAATCGCGGTGTTGATGGGCAACGGTGATGAAATCGCGTCGACCACGGTTTGAACATGGGCTTTTGATGCTGCCTCTTCGCAACCGCTTAACACCCTATCGCTGAGATAGAAATCAAGGATGGCCTGACGGCAACGATCCGCTTTCTGGGTAAGATCCATGGTTTAGACCCTTTGTAATTTTGCTTTGATCTTGGCTAAAAGTCTTTTTCCAAATGACGCACCAAAGCCGAAACCACTTCATTGACCGGCGTCGGGATATTCAATGATTTTGCCATCACCGGCACCATGCCGTTCAGGACATCAATTTCTGATTTGCGCTTGGCCAAATGATCCAACGACATGGATGGTCGAGCATCGCCAAGTTTATCAGCAAAAGCGGTGACATAAGCCACCGGATCATCATAGGAAAAATGAACACCGCGGGCTTTGCCTATGGTATAGGCTTCCACCCCACAATTGACCGCGATTTGCCAAAGCGCGGGGTCTTTTCGCAATTCCGCCACGGTCAGTCCCGTGATCGTGCAGGCACCACTCAAGGTTACGTTGCAGACAAATTTTTCCCAGATTAATTGATCAATATCGCCATATTGTTCGGCGGGAAACCCAGCCTCCACCCAAAGCGTGGTAATCTCATCAAGGACAGCACTGCTTCCTCCGCCATAAAGACCCAGCCTGATGCGAGTCATGCTGGAATGATGAGCGTGACCCGGCGATTTGATCGAAGCCCCAAAGCCTTCCGCAACACCAAGAAGAATACGGTCTTTTGGCACAATTTCAGCCAGTATTTCGCCGCTACCAAAGCCATTTTGAATGGTCAGCACTGGTGATGATGCCCTGCCCTCTTTGATGATTTTCTCACCCGCGGCCTGAACATTCGCGGCTTTCGTCGCAATGATATAAAGGTCCGCATCTGGCAAAGGGTCATCCGGTGATTGCGCCTTGATTGACGTGACGGTTCGATCCCCGCTCGCGCCACTTACCCTTAATCCGTTTTGATTGATGGCATTGATGTGATCTTGCCAAGGGTCAATTCCAATAACGTCATGCCCAGCGGCGGCGAATAATCCGCCATAAACCGAACCCATGGCGCCAATTCCGATAATTACAATATTCATCATGCACACTCCTGTTCAAAACATTTGCTCAAAGCCTTGGGCTTGGCAAGTCAAAAACCCAACCTGATTGCTCAGGTTGGGTTCGTTGAGGACTATGATGATTGTCTGGTCAGACTTAAGCCTGCCGGATGAAATCTGGATAAGATTCCAACCCACATTCAGAAACGTCTAGCCCAGACATTTCTTCTTCTTCAGATGGACGCAAGCCCATGATGGCTTTCAACGCATACCATACCAAAGAGGAAGTGATGACAACAAAGGCACCAATCGAAACAATGCCAATAAGTTGCACAATGAGACTCGCATCGGTGGTGAAACAAACCGCGATCGTTCCCCAGATGCCACTAACAAGGTGTACAGGAATAGCCCCAACCACATCGTCAATTTTCAAGCGGTCGAGCATAGGCACCGCCACAACCACCAACAATGAACCGACGCCGCCGATGAACGCCGCGAGCATGGGTGTCGGCGCAAGAGGTTCCGCGGTGATGGCCACCAACCCACCCAAAGCACCGTTTAACGCCATGGTAAGGTCAATCTTACCGTAGAGAAGCGCTGTCGCGATAATGGCAACCACAACCCCTGCGGCGGCAGCAATATTGGTGTTCACAAAGATATTGGCAATCGCCGCAACATCAGCCGCTGACCCCATCGCCAATTGTGAGCCGCCGTTAAAGCCAAACCAACCAAACCACAGAACAAAAGTGCCAATCGTAGCAAGCGGAAGATTTGAACCTGGCATAGGCCGGATTGAACCATCATCACCAAACTTGCCTTTACGCGCGCCGATGATAATCGCACCAGTCAACGCCGCCCAGCCGCCTACAGAGTGAACAATGCTTGAGCCAGCAAAATCGCTGAAGCCCATTTCGCTTAACCAGCCGCCACCCCAGGTCCAAGACCCTTGGAT
>CAYNQW010000075.1:0-8435 GCA_964399415.1 uncultured Hyphomicrobiales bacterium | reverse complement strand
AAGCAAAACTGCCCGCATCTTGCCAGCGCTGATACCAAGCCGCTTCAAAAGATTTAGGGTCATAAGTTTTATTCAGCATCATCACCTCGGCATGGGCAACCATATCAATAGAAGTTTGCATTGTTTTAGAGGGATTGGTTAGGTTTGCCAAGCCCTTGCTGACGCTCAACGCCGCGCAGATTTTTTCTTTTTTGCGGCACGCGGAGATTTAGCGACCGCCGCTGACTTTGTCTTGACGCGAGGTTTGGATGCTGATGTCGATTTTTTGGTTTTTTTCGCTGGTGATTTCTTTGAAGTAGATTTTGCCTTCTTCTTTGGGCGTTTCTTCACTTCAGCCAAGGTTTCTTTCAGAATGCGCGCCATATTAGCCTGAAGCCAATCACCGACTTCTTCAGCGATAATCCGTCGTATCTGGTCATCCTGATCGGTTGAAGCCTCTGTTTGACCGCTGATTTGCCGCTGAAGTTCAGCCTCAATCAGGGACAAGCCTTCATCCGTATCTGCCTTTTGATCCGCTCCCCCACGCCACACAATGTCATCCAAATTAAGGATGTCTTCACTTGGAGTCGTGACTTTTTTCGCTCTGATTGATTTGGATTTAGGCTTGCGGGGGGAAGCCATGATTTACTCCGGATAAACAATCATCGGAATGATGCCTTGCAACGGCGTTTCGATCTCTTCGTCCTTCACATCGCCCAACCCGTCAAGGCTCATGCCTTCAACCGTCAAATGACCGATTGCGGATTTGAGCCGATACGATGCGTTCACCAGATCACGCCTTGCGACCAGCAGGTTTAATTGAGCGGCGACCACATCTTGTTCGGTGTCCAATTGATCCAAAATGGTTTTTTCACCATATTGGACTTCTTGCATCGTGCCTTTTTGCACCGCATTCGCGGCATCTAATTCAGCTTCATATGCCGCGATGACGGCTCGGTTTGATGCGTAAGAGCGAAACGCGTTTTCAGCCTGAAGAAGCGTCTGACGCTTATTCTCCATCAAAGAAAACAAGGCTTGCCGATGATCCGCCACCGCGCCTCTTGATTTCGCCCGAACGCTAGAAGATGGGTAAAGCGGCATGCTAAAAGTGATCGTTGCCGATGCCACTTCCTTGTCAAAGCTTGAGTTTGTGTTATCCGTGGTGCTGCCAACCACACTAAGGTCAAGGTTCGGGCGAATTTGCGACAACAGAACATCCATAGCTTTTCGCGCCGCCCGTTCTTGCAAATAGGCGATGCGGTGGCTGGCTTTATAATCCAGGGCTTGAGCACGCGCCTCATCCATTAAAGCAGGCAATCCCTTGGCTTCTTCAGGCATGACTAAAGACGACGGCGGCGTGCCGATTAAAGACGTATAGGTGGCTTCAGCATTGGCCAATGTGGTTTGGCTTTGGATCAGGCTGGCTTCCGCGCGGGCAAGACGGGCTTTGGTGCCAGCCAATTCGGTCACGGTGCTTTCACCAACCTGCAATTGGATCGTCGCGGCGCGTAAATGTTCTTTTAATCGCGTCACATTGGTGCGGCTAATCCGCAGACTATCCCGCGCCGTCACCAGATTGGTATAGGCTTCAATCGCGTCCATTAAAACCAATTCTTCAGCAGAGCGGATGCGCGTATCGGCAATTTCCAGATTGAGCAAAGCCACGTTGTTTTGCGTCAAAGACAACCCGCCATCGTAAAGGGTTCGCTTAACGGTGACCGACACTTCACGGTTATTAACAGCGTCAAATGACGCGCCACTGGTCGATGTTTCAGAATATTTATGGCTGGCAGAGAGGCTGGCCGTCCAATCTTTTGATTTATTGGCAATCGTGACATCTTCACGCGAAGACAAATAGCCTTCCCGCGCGGCTTTGATTTGGTCAGATTGCGTGACCGCTTTGGTCAATTCCACTTGAAAGACATCAGCCATCACGGGAGACGCGAACAGCATCAATGTGAAAACAAAAGTGGCTTTCAACCGGTGATGATTGAAAGACGTTAAAATGAAATGAAATGATGAGGTCATTGTTAATCCTAAAAGGAAAAAGCCTTTTCCTGCGCAAATTCGGTCAGCATTGGGGTTTGAGCATCAAACAGAATGCTATGGGCAAAGCCATCACCCGCGCGGACATATTTGATCGCTTTTCCTGGGGAAGCAGGACCATCGCGCAAAACAGTGACCAATCGTCCATCTTCGGCCAATTGATCCAACAATGCTGGCGGAACACTCTCAACGCTGCCTTCAATGATAATCGCGTTATATGGGGCTTCATTGCTGAAACCATCTTTGTGCTGGCCTTGCAAAATCACGGCATTATCAATTCCGGCGGCGATGATGTTATCCTGCCCTTTATTGGAAAGGTCTGTGTTGCTTTCAATGCCGACCACGGATTGCGCCAATTGAGCAAGAATAGCCGTCGAATAACCGCAACTCGCGCCAACATCCAACACGCTATCGCTTTTCGATAAATTAAGCGCTTGAACCAAACGCGCAAAAACCATTGGCTCAAGGATAAAGCGACCATCTTGAAGCATAAGGTCTTCGTCGATATACGCCAATGCAGCATATTCACCATCAAGAAAGGTTTCTTTGGCGGTGGTTTCAAAAGCCTTCAACAAATCAACATTGGTAACCTTATTGGTCCGCAATTGCGATTCAACCATGAGGTGACGACGATCTTCGTAAACTGACATCGACGATTCCTTTTCCTTTGAAATCATTAATTTTCGAATATGATGCCACAATACCGCAAGCCAGTGATCATGAAAAGAATGAACTGACCGGCAGAACCAAATAAAGTGCAAAAATCCTCGATGGGTTAGTCAAACGATCAGTTGACGGCCTGATCAGCATCGGTTAAGACATGGCCTCACTCACCGGCCCAGTGGCAGAGTGGTTATGCAGCGGCCTGCAAAGCCGTGTACATCGGTTCGATTCCGGTCTGGGCCTCCACGTTTTCCCAATTATTCATGGCTCACCGTCTCCAATGGCGATTTTTCGTTTGCTAACGTAATCGTCCAGTTCATCTTTGATGGCAGGATCAAGAGCCGGCGCTTCAAAGTTATCCACCACCTCTTGCCATAACTTAGTGGCGCGATCAGTTGCGGATAGCGCCCCAGCCATCTGCCAATTTTCATAGTTCTGCCAATCACTGAGGATTGGTTCGTAGAATGCTGTTTTATAACGATTTAGCGTGTGTTCTGTTCCAAAGAAATGACCGCCAGCACCGACATCTTCCATGGCATCTATTCCAAATTCATCGTCATCAAAATTAGGCGGTTGCATCAGGCTTATCATCATTTGAATCATTTCAATATCCATGATCAATTTTTCAAAACTTGCGACCAGCCCGCCTTCCATCCAGCCAGCGGCATGATAAATCAAATTGCCATGACCCGTGACGGCTCCCCATAATGCCATTTGGGTTTCGTAAGCCGCCTGCCCATCAACAGCGTTGGAAGCGTTGCAAGCGCTGGTGCGATATGGCAGACCGTAAAATCGTGCCAATTGCCCCCCTGCCATATTTGCCCTTGAATTCTCAGGCGTCCCAAAAGCCGGTGCGCCAGACCGCATATCGACATTTGACGTAAAGCCGCCATAGACAACAGGCGCGCCTGGGAATTGAGATTGAACCAGCGCGATGGTGAATAAAGCCTCTGCGTTTTGCTGTGCTAAGGCAGCCGCAAAGGTCACGGGCGTCATGGCGCCCATCAACGTGAATGGCGTGATGATCGTCGCTTGTCCATATTCCGCTAAGGTCATCGCCGCATCAGACATTTCTTGGTCTAAAACCCGTGGAGAATTGATGTTGATATTGGTCATTAACGTTGGCGAAGATTGCAACGCTTCTGGTTTCAAGCCGCGGCTGATGGCCATCATATTGACCGCATCCTTCACCCTTCCTGCGCCGATTGACATGGATGCACTGACCTTGTCGCTTAAGGTTATGGTGGCCAGCAACGAATCCAAATGCCGCGTGTTGACGGGAAGATCAGTGGTTGCAACCGCTTGATTGCCCATAAAATGAATGGCGTTGAACGATTGTCCAAGTTTGATCAGCGTTTTGAAATCCGCCAAAGACCCGGCTCGGCGCCCGTTGACCGCATCATGGACATTAGGCGGGCCTGACACGAGGCCAAAGTTCATCACCGCGCCGCCAATCTCTAAGGCGTGTTCAGGATTTCGCGGCATTAAGGTAAAGCGTGATGGCGCTTTATTGACCATTTCCATGACCCATTCGGGTTCCATGAATACGATATTGCTCGCGTCATCAACCGAACAGCCGCAAGATCGCAAATGATCCCGAGCAGATTGGCTTAAAACCTTGATCCCAAGACGTTGGATGATTTCCAGTGACTTCGTATGAATGGCTTCAATATGATCCGAAGAGAGCGGTTCCAATGGCGCCATCGAATTAACAACTTTTTGAAAGGGCAATTGGGCATCGAGAAACGATGGCTTTGTCGCTTTTCTTGCACGCTTGCGCCGCCCCTCAGATCGTTTTGTCACGCGTTCGGGTTGATGGCCTGAAAGATCGTCTTGCATAAAAACTCCCTAGAATGGCGCGGAAATTAAATCGGTGATGACTTCAGCGTTGCTGGCATTGGGTTGATGAACATCAAGACCAAAAACCAAATCCACCAAAGCATCAGCCTTTTTTCTTCCCATGACAGGGTCTGCAAAATGATGGAATTTGTGCATTAAGTCTTGATCGGTGGGAGGAGATTCCGGATCCCATGTCGCCACCGTCGGCGCAGAACTATATTGCTTGCCATCAGCCGTGGTGATCACCACCCGCGCCAACCTTTCTTTGGGAAAGCGCGCGTTAAATTCATCATCTTCCGATAGCGTCATCTGTGTTGATAATTGAAGGATCGCTGGATCATCAAACGGCGCGGAAATTTCAGCCGTATGAAGATGCCCACGGCAGATCGCGGCGGCCACTGGCCAAGGCAAAGAATATTGCGCGGCTTCGGTATCTTGCGGGATGCGCGTGGCTAACCTGACCGCTTCATGGAAGGAAATGACTTCTACATGAGCAACGTCACCGCCATTGAGGTTATGAGCCTTCATGACATCAAGCGCGGCGGTCACCGCAGGTTGAGCCCAACGGCAAATGGGCCAAGGCTTAATGTATTGATCCACCATATGCCAAACCTGCCCTAAATCTTCCCAGATCGCCGCTTCTGATTTTGCCGTTACGGTTATTGCAGGCGCGCCGGTAAAACCATCTTCAGCCAAAAACGCCGCCGAAACTCCAGCCATAGCACCCCAGCCTGATCCATCTTTGACCATGGTGGGATGATCAATGGTTCGCATCATTTGACTGCGCGGGCCGTGATATTCAGCAATTCCCATGGCATGAGCCAATGTGATTTTATCAAAGCCCAACATCCGCCCGGCCATCGCGGCGGTACCAACCGCCACCCAAGCCCCGGAGGTGTGGTAATCACAAGCCGATTGATGCAGGGCAATCCCGCCTCTAATCGCAATTTCATAGCCAAGGATTAGATTGGTCAGCAAATCATCGTCATGATAAGGGCGACCGCGATATTCCAACAACGCGATCAAAGCAGGCATGATCCCGCATCCTGCGTGTCCTTTTGTCAAGCGCATACCATCATGGGCGTCAATGGAATCGATCATCATGCCACCCGCAAGGGCAACACCCGCAGGGCTTGCCGCTCGGCCATCAGCCAGCAATTTTACCCCTTTTTCACCGCAGGCAAAATGGCGGTAAGCATGGTTGGTGATGATTGCCCCGAGAGGCGTCGTGCTGCCCGCCGCGAGAACCCCGATCAAATCAAGCAAACATCGTTTTCCTTGATGTAGAACATGATCAGGGATGTTTTCTTTCGAAAATTTAAGGATGTAATCTTCAACAAAATGATTGCGCGGCAACGGCAGGTTTTCGAAAACTTCTGATTTATTTAAGTTTTGTGTGCTGGCCATTGTCATGATCCCTTCTTTAACCCTGAACCTCTCTAACACCTAAAATATCGAGTTTACGGCATTAATTATTTTGTAATCGCCAGTATTTAGGTTTTTGTGGCCAAATCGACGAATTTACTTGTTTCAAGGGTAAAACAGGCGAATACAAGATTAGTACGACCATAATCGCCTGAATACGCATGAATGTTCTGATCTCTTTATCGGCATTGTTAATCTCAGTATTGCTGTTGCAGGTGGGGAGTGGTTCACTCGGCCCGTTGGATGCTTTGTCCGGCGCAAAATATGGCTTTAGCGCCACCGAAATTGGCTTGCTCGGCTCTTCGCATTTTATCGGGTTGTTTTTAGGATGTTTCATCAACCCTTGGCTCATCCGCCGGTCAGGTCATTCCCGTTGTTTTGCGGTGATGGCATCAGCCTCGGCAATATCCGCCATCATGCATCCCATCTGGATTGATGTTTATTTTTGGGCATTTTTGCGGGTATTGACCGGCTTTGCGATTGCCGGCGGTTATACCGTGATTGAAAGTTGGCTTCAGGCAAAACTGGTCAATGAAAACCGGGGTCGGTTTTTTTCTCTATATCGTATCTTTGATATGGTGGGGACAATCATGGCACAAGGGGTGATTGCCACCCTCGATCCCGGCACTTATGTCGCCTATAACATCATCGCCGTGGTTGCTTGCATGAGCCTTTTGCCGCTGGCCTTAACCCAATCTGTTCCGCCTGAATTGCCTGAACCTAGCCGGTTTCGTCCATTATTCGCATTGACGCTATCGCCGTTGGCTGGAATTGGGATCATCGCGTCGGGCTTAACGAATTCTTCTATACGAATGGTTGGGCCTGTTTATGCCCTTGAGATTGGGTTAACCGCAACTGGAACGGCGATATTTCTGGCCATGGCGGTTTTAGGCGGCGCATTGATCCAATTTCCCGCTGGGATGATTACCGATCGGTTTAACCGCCGTTATGTGCTGATTGGATTTTCCATGGCCGCAATCCTAATCTCTTATCTCACTGGCGCTGCCGCTTGGTTGAATTTTAACAACGAATACACCGCCTTTATGATGGTGTTTTTATTCGGCGCGGCAACAATGCCGATTTATTCGATTTGCGCGACCCACGCCAACGATTTTGCGGCGCCTAAAGATTTGGTTGATTTATCAGCGTCTCTGCTTTTACTCTACGCCATTGGTGCCATCATTAGCCCTATAATTTCTGGCTTTTTGATTGAACTTTACGGCGCTGGTGCCATGTTCATCTATATTGGAGCAATCCATTCGGTGCTGGTTTTGTATAGCGTCTGGCGGATGGGCATTCGTCCTGCCATCAGCACAACAAGTTATCGCTATGTGCCGAAAACATCGCTCTTCATCAATGCGATTTTACGCAACACCAATGGGCGTAAATAAGCGAATACATAGGATCAATTATGTCGAGACAGGTTTCACACGGCCTTTTGTTGGTGACGTCTTTTGTTTGGGGAATCACCTTTGTTTTCCAAACCACTGGGATGGAAACCATTGGTCCTTTTGGCTTTACCACCCTTAAGTTTTTAACCGGCACGATTACAATTTTGCCCATGGCAATATGGGAATATCAACGCTCACCAATTCAATCCATTGTCATCGCTTCAGAAGAAGAAAACACAAAGATCGTGATTGGGATCATTTGCCTTGGCTTGCTGATGTTTATTGGGTCAGTCTTGCAGCAGGTTAGCCTTGGCATCACCAGCATCGCCAACACCGCCTTTTTAACCACGCTTTATGTTCCTCTCGTGCCAATTTTAGGGTTGTTGTTGTTTCGCCGGAATATGCGAAAATTGCGTTGGATGGCCGTGGCCATTTTTCTGGTGGGGTCTTGGTTGATGTCTGGTGCATCGCCATCGGAAGCCGTGATCGGTGATGTTATGGTTATCATCGGGGCGTTCTTCTGGGCAGGTCATATCATGCTGGTCGGATGGATGGCACAACGTACCCATGCCCCTTTTCAATTGGCGTTTCTGCAAATGTTGTTAACCACGATTCTGTCTTACGTTGTCTTTTCCTTTACTGAAACGATGACTTTAATGGATTTATCGGCGGTTTGGCCTGAAATATTATTCGCAGGCATCATGTCCACAGGTTTAGGCTTTACCTTTCAATTGATCGCGCAACAGCATTGCAGCAACGCCGCCGCCGCGATTATCCTTTCGCTTGAAGGTGTTTTTGCCGCGTTATCGGGTTGGGTTCTTCTTGGGCAATCTATGCTGATTTCTGGTATGATTGGTGCTGGGTTGATCTTTATCGCCGTGCTTATTGTTGAATTATCGCCAGAATTTAAAGAACAATCCTAAATAGAACTTAGATCGAGAGATAAGATCGTGCAAACGCCCGCACAGAACCCTGATTTGAAGCATCTTGTCTTGCTTGGTGGTGGTCATGCGCAAGTGGCGGTG
Organism: uncultured Hyphomicrobiales bacterium; assembly: GCA_964399415.1. Lineage (GTDB taxonomy): Bacteria > Pseudomonadota > Alphaproteobacteria > Puniceispirillales > UBA1172 > JAGWAQ01. The sequence goes on along the minus strand of CAYNQW010000075.1, from coordinate 67 downwards.
CTCAAATCCTTAATCATGGCGCCGGTGGATGGCCTGAGAGTCACCTTGATCAGCCGTGATATTCTCA
>CAYNQW010000074.1:6260-8473 GCA_964399415.1 uncultured Hyphomicrobiales bacterium | reverse complement strand
GCAAGCAATTGATGCCTTTATTGGAACGTTGCGTGGCTGAAACCAATGGCGCGGTAAAATTGGCTAAAGTCAATATTGATGAAAATCAAGCCGTGGCCGCGCAATTGCGGGTGCAATCTGTGCCGACCGTCTATGGTTTTGTTGATGGCCGTCCGGTCGATGGTTTTGCCGGTGCTCAGCCGGAATCAGCGATACGTGATTTCATCACTCGGCTGATGGCCGAAGCTGGCGTGGGCGGCCCTCAAATTGATGATATTTTGGCCATGGCCGAAGAGGCGCTGGGGCAAAAATCCTTCCCCGAAGCCGCCGCCTTATATAGCCAAGCCTTGGAAATGGATGAAACCTCTGCTGCCGCGATGGCTGGCTTATTGCGCTGTGTGATCGGCCTTGGTGATCTCGATGACGCGCGGGCGATGGTTGGCGCGCTGACCGATGATATGCTTGAAGCTGATGCCATCAAAAAAGCCATTGCCACTCTTGATGTGGCGCAACACGCGGCTGAAAACGCGGGTCAATTGGCCGCGTTTGAACAGGCGGTCGCGGCTCAACCGGATAACCCTGAAGCTTTATTTAATCTTGCCGTCGGTCAATTTGGTGCCGGCTTGACGGCACAATCAATTGACACCCTATTGCAATTGATACGCAAAGATCGGTCATGGAATGACGATGCAGGTCGCCTCAAACTCTTAGAAATTTTCGACGCGCTTGGCCCTACCGCTCCGGAAGTAATGGAAGGTCGGCGAAAACTCTCATCAATATTATTTGCTTAAGGCGGAAGGAAGGACGACATGAAGCGCAATGCCCTTGAACCTGATCTCCAAGATCTGCCGAAGACAATATCTATTTTCCCATTAAATGGCGCCTTGCTCTTGCCGGGCGGTAGGTTGCCGCTGAATATTTTTGAGCCGCGTTATTTGGCGATGGTGGCTGACGCGTTGCAATCCTCGCATCGCCTGATTGGCATGATGCAAACCAATGATGCTAATACCCAAGATGAATTGAAACCGATGTTGTATTCCATCGGATGCGTCGGCAAAATTTCCAGTTTTGAAGAAACTCCTGATGGCCGCTATTTGATTTCTCTTGATGGCCTGGTTCGCTTTAAGATGACCAAAGAACTTGAGATGAAAGATGGTTATCGCCGGGCTTCGGTAGAATATGATGATTTCATCACTGACCTGAAGGTTTCGGCCCCCAGCATCAATCGTGATCGCCTGCTTTCTGCCCTGCGGCTCTATTTTGACAAAAAAGGCTTCACCGCGGATTGGGATGCGATCAAATCTTGCGAAAGCGAAAAACTGGTGACCACCTTGTCGATGATCTGCCCGCTTGGTATTCAAGATAAACAAGCGCTGCTCGAAGCCAACAATACCGTGACGCGGGCGGAAACATTATCGACCTTGCTTGAAATGGAAAATTCCGGACAAATCCTTAATATTCAGGATAATGATGATGTCCGCCACTAATGCTTCGGCTTCACCCAAACGACTTGATCCAGCGATGCTTAATATGTTGGTTTGCCCTGTTTCTCGTGGTCAGTTGGAATACGATAAAAACGGCCAGCGGCTGATCAGCAAACAGGCGGGGTTGGCTTTTCCCATTCGCGATGGCGTGCCTATTTTGCTGGTGGATGAAGCGGAACCTATTGATGACTAACTCATCCCCTGAACAGGCGCAAGCGCCTTGGCCGGTGGAATTATCGCTCTCCCCCAACAAAGCCATCTTATCGGTCAGTTTTAATACCGGCGATGTGTTTCACTTGGATGCGGAATTGCTCCGCGTTGAAGCGCCTTCAGCGGATGTACAAGGCCACGGCGCTGATCAAAAACAAACCCCGCACGGCAAGCGACATGTGACAATACACAGCATCGAACCGGTGGGGCATTATGCTGTCCGACTCACCTTTAGCGATGGTCACAGCACGGGGCTATACACATGGGAAACGCTTTATCGCTATGGTCAAAATGCCCCGGCAATGATGGCGGATTACCTGTCTCGTCTTGAGGCGATGGGGCTTGCCCGCGACCGTTAAGATTTTTTATTCAACCGCGATCGGTTATGGCCTAAGGGCGATTGACCCAAGCCGCCACTGGCGGCATTGATGGCTAGTTTTTTCAAAGGCGTGGCGTTGACCAGCGCCATCCCCATGCCGGTGATCGCCTTGGCCAAGGGATGGCCAAACGAAAACACCGTGTTCAAGCCATCGGTGGCTA
>CAYNQW010000074.1:0-6160 GCA_964399415.1 uncultured Hyphomicrobiales bacterium | reverse complement strand
GGGCCGCCATCAAGAAACCGTTGCCAGGCGAGTTGTTGATGCGGTTTTGTGGTGCGAATATCAGCAACGATTGCCGTCTGCCCTGGTTTGCGGGTTATGGCGCGAATAGCGGCGGCTTGACGGATAGGGCTGTTGCGGCCATCAGCGGCGACCACGAGGCGGGCGGCATGAATTTGCCTTACGCCCTTTTCGGTTTCTGAATACACCGCCGCCGCCGCATCACCTAAAGTTGGGTGGCGCGACGTGAAATCAGTGACGGTGATATGTTCACAAACCTTGATCAAAGGGTGGGCTTCGGCCAATTTTGATAGCACCGCCACCATATCCTTGTTGCGAAACACATAACCAAGAGGGGCGTCTGAAGACGTTTCGTGCCAAGCGATTAAGTGATCCGCATTGGCAAAGCGTGGCCGAGGTTGGGACTGGGCATCGCTGACTTTGATCTGGCGCATCGGGGTAAGGGGATGTTGGGCTTCCGCCATGGCTTCAACCACGCCGAGGGCCATCAAATGCTGATAACTCGATGGGTTTATGGTGGTGGTGCGAATGCCATCGGTTGCTGCGGTTTTGCCTTGGCGATTGAGCAGCGTCACGGCGGCGCCGGCTTGCGCCATGCTGAGCGCGGCGGCAAAACCAACGAGACCGCCGCCAACCACCAAGACCTCGGCGATCTCAGCAGATTGATCAACAGTTGTTTTTGTTTTAGCGATGGGGTTCATCTCGCCTCCTTCGCTCAGAAATATAGGGCGATAAAGCAAGGTCAAGTCGCCCGCCGGTAAACAACACGCTTTGACAACCTGCCGCCTGACCCGCTTCGATATCCGTTTGGCGGTCGCCGATCATGATGCTAGCGGCCAGATCAATCCGGTGGTTTTGAGCCAGATCAAGGATCATCTTAGGGCTCGGTTTTCGGCAATCGCAAACCCGCAAAGCGTCATCGGCGGCGTCCGGGTGATGGGGGCAAAATCGCAGGCCGTCGATCACGCCGCCAGATTCAGCTTGGATCAGCGCGGTCAGACGATCATGGAAGGCGAGCATCATGTCTTGGGTGTAATAGCCAAGGGCAATCCCGCCTTGATTGGTCACGACCAGCGTTTTATAGCCGGCGTCATTGGCCATCCGCACCGCCGCCGCCGCGCCGGGGATCAATTGGCAATCCTCAAGGCGATGGGTGTAGCCGGTATCAACGTTTAAGACGCCGTCGCGATCAAAAAAAACAGCCGGTGGATGCTCGATGGGCATAGATAGGTCAGACATGAAAGGAGTTTAGCCTTGGTCTTGAAAACTGTCTATATGGCCTGTCTATTACCTGTTCATATGGTGCGAGCAAATTCGAGGCCATCCGCCCGATGCCCATGGACAGGATTTATGCCCAAAAATGATCAAGTTATGCTATAGATGAGGCGTAAGGCCTAATTTCAGCGCTCATTTCGCCACTAAGCCTTGTAAAACCTTGTTTCGATAACCCCTGCCTTGAGATCACCACAGTTTTAGCCCATAGTTTCGCCATGAACGACCGTGACCAATCCGCCCCATTAATTTCCGCCCCCATCCGAACATTTTTGAGTCGTCGGGTGGAAGAAATTTTTGGTCTTGTGCTTTTAACCTTTGGCTTTGGGCTGTTGGCGGCGCTGATAAGCGCGGATGATAATGACCCAAGCGCCAATAACGTCACATCCATCGCCAGTGATACGGCCAATTGGCTTGGTTCCTATGGCGCGGAAATCGCTGCATTTTTGAACAATAATTTTGGCGTGGTCGCCGCTTATATGTTGGTCATGATCCCTGTCTTTTGGGGGGCGCAAATGTTACGCCATCGCCGGCCACAACGTATGTTTCGGCGGCTGTTGCTCCTGCCTATAGCGATATTGGGGGTGAGTTTTGCCGCCGCCGCTATCCTCAGCGATCTTTATGGCGGCGCGGCGGGACGGATGCTGGTGACATGGATACTCTATCACGACATCCTAAACACCACCCTGCCGGATCCGGTGGCGATGATAAAATATGGTCATGGCGTGACGGTTGCCCTGACGCTTCTCACTTTGGCGCTTTATGTATATGTGGCGTCGATTGGGCGAAGCGAAATGCGTTTTATCCCGTATCTCACCCAAGTGATCCGCCGGGCGGTGATGCTCATCATCACGCCATTCATGGCCTTGGGCAAGGCCATGGCATCGCGGCCAGCGGCGGTGAAAAAGCCCAGCCGTAAATCGCCAAAACCGCGCCGTGAACCGGTGGTGGTGACCAGCGAAAGCGGGGCTGATAACGCCCCAAAAACAACGGCAGCCCGAAAAAGAAAATCAGCCGATAAAGGCCAACAAAGCCTCGATCTTGGCACGCAAAGCGGATATTTTCTGCCGTCGATTGATCTCTTGGCGCCGCCCAACAAAACCTTATCCGAACCGGCCGCTGATGTGCTTGATGCCAATTCGCGCCTGCTCGAAGGGGTGTTGAGTGAATTTGGTGTGCGCGGCGATATTGAAACCGCTCGTTTTGGCCCTGTGGTCACCCGCTATGAATTGAGCCCTGCCCCCGGCACAAAGACTCAGCGTGTGATTGGGCTTGCTGATGATATCGCGCGGTCTATGTCGGCGCTTTCGGTGCGGGTGGCGGTGGTGCCGGGGCAAAATGTCATCGGCATTGAATTGCCGAACGCTGATCGCCAGACGGTGTTGTTGCGCGATATTTTTGATCATGACAATTGGTCGGATCATTCCGCGGCGTTGCCCATGGCCTTGGGCATGGATATCGCCGGTCATCCGGTGGTGGCGGATTTAGCTCGGATGCCGCATTTGCTGGTGGCGGGCACCACTGGTTCCGGGAAATCGGTGGGCATCAATGGGATGATCCTATCGCTGCTCTACACCCATACGCCAGAAACCTGCCGCTTGATCATGATTGATCCGAAGATGTTGGAACTGTCGGTTTATGATGGCATCCCTCATTTGCTGACGCCGGTGGTGACGGATCCGGGCAAAGCCGTGACCGCGCTGAAATGGACGGTGCGGGAAATGGAAACCCGCTATCGCAATATGTCCAAACTTGGGGTGCGGAATATCGCTGGCTATAACCAACGCCTAGCGGAAGCACGCCGCAAGGGAGAAAGCCTGACCCGCCGAGTGCAAACCGGATTTGATGCCGAAAGTGGCAAGCCTATCTATGAAGAAGAAGCACTGGACCTCAGCCCATTGCCGTTCATTGTCGTGGTGATTGATGAAGTGGCGGATTTGATGCTGGTCGCGGGCAAAGATATTGAAGCGGCGGTGCAACGCTTGGCGCAGATGGCGCGCGCCGCCGGGATTCATGTGGTGATGGCGACACAGCGCCCCTCGGTCGATGTCATCACTGGCACCATCAAGGCCAATTTCCCAACTCGAATTTCATTCCAAGTCACGTCCAAAATCGACAGCCGGACGATCCTTGGTGAACAAGGCGCTGAACAATTGCTGGGGCGCGGCGATATGCTTTATATGGAAGGCGGTGGCCGCGTCGTGCGTGTGCATGGCCCGTTTGTTAGCGATCGCGAAGTCGAAGATGTTGCCAATCTTCTGCGTCAACAAGGCGAGCCGGTTTACGACGACAGCGTCACCACTGAAACAGATGCTGATGCGGATCAAGATGTTGGTATGCCTGACCTTGGCAATGGTGATGCCAGCCTTTACGATCAGGCGGTGGCGTTGGTGACGCGCGAGGGCAAAGCCTCAACGTCCTTTATTCAACGGCATTTGCGGATTGGCTATAACCGAGCGGCAACGATTATCGAAGAGATGGAAAAAAATGGCGTTGTTAGCCCTGCCAACCACGCCGGCAAGCGTGAGGTGTTAATTGATGACCATCATTAAACCTTCAGAAACCTCCTCTGAGGTTCAGCGCCCATCGCGGCTTTGCTTGCTCAAGGCGGTGTTTGGCCCGCTTCTTTATATTGTTGCGATTGTGCTTTTGGCGCAGGCGCTCGGCTTACGTCCTGCCGCCGCGGATTCCATCCAAAAAGCCGAGGCGTGGTTTAATCGGCTGACCACTTTTCAGGCGTCGTTTACGCAAGTGTCCTCGGATGGCTCAAGCGCCAAAGGGACGTTTTTGTTGCGCCGCCCCTATCGCAGTCGGTTTGATTACGATGAACCTGTGCCCATTACCCTGATCACCACCAAGACTTGGCTGCATGTCGATGACGCTGACCGCCGCGAAGTGGTCAGTTATCCGGTCTCGGAAACCCCGTTGCGGTTGATCTTGACCGAAACCGTGAACCTGCGCCGGTCGGATGTAAAGACCTCCACCAGCAGCAAAGATGGCATCACCAGCGTCACAATCGAACAAGATGAAGGCGAAGCGGCAGGGCGCATTGTTTTTGAATTTGATGATCAACCCTTTGAATTGCGGCGCTGGGTGATCACTGACGCTAATGGCATCACCACCAGCGTGTTTTTATCCAATCCAGTCAAAGGCGTTGATCTGCCGCCCTCATTATTCGTGCCGACCAATTATCCCGACCAAAACAATTAATTTGGTCAAAAATATTAGCCTTGAATATTACGCCGAACTGGCCTCATACTGATTCAAATTATTAGGAAAAGATGATGGTTGATTCCAAATCCCGCGTATCAAAAGACCCTTTGCTCACCCCTTATCAATTGGGGCCAGTAACCCTCAAAAATCGCATTTTCAGCACAGGTCATGCCCTCAGCCACGCCAATCATGGCCGGGCGACAGACACCACGCTCTATTATCAGATGGAAAAAGCCAAAGGCGGTATAGGCCTGTCCTTTGTCGGCGGTTCAGGCACGGTATCCGCTGATACAGCGCCGGTGTTTGATCAATTGATCATCAATGATGATATCGTCCCGTTTTTTGAGCAGCTGTCATCGTTTTATCACCAGCATGGGGCGGCGTTGATGACGCAAATCACCCATCTTGGCCGCCGCACCAACGCCAATGCAGGCGAATGGTTGCCCATGGTTGCGCCATCGGCCAATCGTGAAACCTTGCATCGCGGGTTTCCGCGCGCCATGGATGAAGACGATATTTTACGCATCGTGGCTGATTTTGCTCAAGCCGCTCGCCGCTGTCAGGATGGCGGCCTTGATGGGCTTGAGGTCATTGCTTCGGGTCACTTGATGGATCAATTCTGGTCTCCAGCCACCAATCAACGCACCGATCAATATGGCGGCTCGCTCGACAATCGGATGCGGTTTAGCCGCATGGTGTTTGAGGCCATGCGAAAAGAAGTTGGTGATGGCTTTGCCCTTGGGGTGCGCATGACCATGACCGAACATGATTATGATCAATCGGGTCTTTCCGAAGCCGATAACATGGCCATTGCCCAACGCTTAAAAGATGATGGCGTGATTGATTTTCTCAATCTTGTTTCCGGTAAAATTGATAGTTTGCCGCGATTGACCAAGTATATGCCGGGGATGGCGGCGCCGCTTTCGCCTTATCTTGAACAAGCCGGACGGTTCAAAGAAGCGATTGGCTTGCCGGTGCTTCACGCCACCCGCGTCAATGACCTTTCAACGGCGCGGTTTGCCATTGCCGAAGGCGTGGTTGATGTGGTGGGGATGACGCGCGGCCATATCGCTGATCCTTATATTGTCGCTAAACTTGAACGCGGCGAAGAAGATCGCATCCGCACCTGCGTGGGGTCTACTTACTGCTCAAATTACGGTTATTGTATTCAGAATCCTGCCACCGCGCGGGAAAAACAATTGCCGCAAGTGATTGCCCGGAGTGCCGATGCGGGCAAAAAAGTGGTGGTGGTTGGCGGCGGTCCTGCTGGGCTTGAAGCCGCACGCATCACCGCTTCCCGTGGTCATAACGTGGTGTTGTTTGAAGCCTCTGATAAATTGGGCGGTCAAGTCTTGCTGGCGGGAAAACTCGGCTGGCGCAAAGACCTGAACAGTATTGTCGATTGGCTGGCGCGAGAATGTGCGCATTTGGGGGTCGATATTCGCTATCAGCATTATGCCGATGACGCGATGATAAAGGCCGAAAACCCAGAGGTGGTGATCATAGCCACGGGCGGCTTGCCGCATACCGATTGGGTTGAGGGCGATGCCAATGTCCTTTCGACATGGGATGTGCTGTCGGGGATGGCGCATCCCGAAGGGCAAGTGTTGATCCATGATCAAACGGGAAAGAATGTCGCCATGGCGGCGGCGGATTA
>CAYNQW010000073.1:0-8600 GCA_964399415.1 uncultured Hyphomicrobiales bacterium | reverse complement strand
GCGTTTCAGGGCCTGACGTATCGGGGTATTTATCGGGCAATGGATTGCTTTCTGCTCTAAGCCTTGGTTATATCGCTGGCCGGGCAGCGGCTTTGGAACCATAATTTTCATATTATTATTGAAATCTAATGTTTTGTTGGTTTAATCAAAAGCTATGAAACTTGATTTTTTTCGCAAGATTGGTTTTGGCTTAGCGCCGGATGAAGAGATACCCTCTGATCCGATTGCATGGGCTGAGCGGCAAGTTGAAAAACCAGCAAAACTGACTTGGCCGGGGCAAATCCCATCGGAACAAGAATTGCTCGATCACCGTGCCGAATTTGTTTACCAAGACCGCAAGGTTATTCGTGAAAAATTCAAGAATGATCGCAAAGCCTATGAAGAGGCCAAAACCCAGTTGCGCTACAAAACGGGTGAGCGTTATTTCCCTAGTTTAGAGACGGTGATCCGTCATCACGCCGCGGTTAAGGGGGAAGCGCCTGTTTTTGAGCGGCTATGGCATTTCTGGTGCAATCATTTTGCGATTTCTGAAAAGGATATGCTCGACCGTTGGAACACCGGTGGCTATCAACGCGAAATCATTCGCCCCAATATGTGCGGCAATTTTACGGATTTGGTCAAGAAGGTCACGGTCTCTTGGACGATGATCCATCATCTTGATAACACCCAATCAGTAGGTCCGAATTCAAAATGGGGTCAAAATCGCCGAAAGCGCGGGGAGCCGGCAACGGTGAATGAGAATCATGCCCGTGAATTGCTTGAATTGCACACGGTTTCCCCAGCGGCAGGCTATACTCAGCAAGATGTGATTAACTTGGCCTATATCATGGCGGGTTGGGAAAATAAATGGTCCAAGAAACGCGAAGAATGCAACCCTGTTGATTTCAATGCCAAGAAACATGAACCCGGCACTCACGAAGTGCTCGGGAAAGGCTATAAGCAACGCGGTATTTCCTCCGAAACCAAATTGTTTGATGCTATTGAAGACCTTTGCGCCCATCCATCCACGCGCCGCTTCATCAGTTGGAAATTGGTTCGGCATTTTGTCACCGACGACCCCACTGATGAGATGATCGCCCCGCTGATCAAAGCATGGGATGAAACCGATGGAGATTTGCCATCGGTCTATAAGGCGTTGATTAAGGTTGTCTATGATCATACCGGATCGCATAAAAAGTTTCTCAATCCAGAAGTCTGGTTGCTGCAATGCGTCCGTATATCGGGAACAAATTGGCCGCCATCGCCAGAGGTTATGGCCTATGATTTCAAGTCCAAGCCTCGCCAAGAGGCGCGTCAGCCCAGCATTATCATGCGGGAATTGGGGCATAATCTGTTGGCACCAGCGCAACCTAATGGTTGGCCGGATACGGAAGCAGAATGGCTGTCTCCAGAGTTGCTGATCCGTCGGCTGGCGGCATCAAGCAAATTTACCAATGATCGAAAATACAGCGTCTTTGTGGATTATCAAAAAGTCGCGGAAAAGAATTTTGATGCGATGGATGATATCAAATACTTCCTCCATAAGGCTAAAAACGTTGATTTTTACTCAAATCCAAAACGAATGGGGCAAGCCCTGTTTTCCAGCGAATGGATGTTGAAAGTATGACCATTAGCCGCCGCCATTTCATTTCAGGAATGGGTTCCCTGACCTTACTGGGTTCTCCTTTGTTTAATGCCCGCGCCGCTTCCATGAAGAAGAAAAACTTTGTGGTGGTGATGCTGAGGGGCGGGATGGATGGCCTCACCGCGATCCAACCGAATGACAGTAAAATGCAAAAGGTACGGCCGGATATTCTGGTCAAAGGGGTGAAGAAACTTAATTCTGATTTTAATATTCACCCGCGCCTGAAATCTTTTTATGAATGTTGGCAAGACGGCAAGGCGTCGGTGGTTCATGCCACCTCGATCCCTTATACCTTGCGCTCGCATTTCGATGGGCAAAACCTGATGGAAAGCGGCGGTCACACGCCCTATACCGAAAAAACAGGCTGGCTTGGGCGCGGGATTGAAGTTTCAGCCTTAGGCGGTTTGGCCATATCCTTGCCTATGCCTTTGTTGTTGCGCGGCAATAATACCCTCGATAATTTCTTCCCCACATGGATGAGTTTGCCAAATGATGGTGATCTCAGTGTTATTCAAAGTTCTTATTCTGAAGGCTCAGCTCTGGCAGAGGTGATGAACCGCGTTCGATCACGTCCTGTTTCGATGATGCAACGAAACGGTGATAACAAAGCCCATGAATTGGCGGTGGTGGCGGCTCAAGAATTGCGCCGAGAAGATGGCCCTCGCGTTGCGGTCTTTGATATTGGCGGCTTCGATACCCATGCCGCTCAAGGCGGTGAAGACGGCGCTCATGGTGAATGCTTGGCTGATTTTGATAAAGTGTTGAGCACATTACGCCATGGTCTAGGCGATCAATTTGATCAAACGCTGATCGTGACTTTGACGGAATTTGGACGAAAAGTTGAACAAAACGGCGGCTATGGCACTGAGCATGGCTATGGCACGGCGGTGTTGATGGCGGGAGGATTGCTCAAATCCCCGCAAGTTTATGCGGATTGGCCGGGGCTAGCCACCAAGAATCTTTTTGAGCGGCAGGATTTGAATGCCACGATTGACGCCCGTTCGGTCTATTGTTCGGCCATGTCAGCCTGTTTTGACATTGATTTCAAAACCATGCAGGATAAAGCGTTTTTTGGTGATCCGCTCAAAGACCTGACGGATCAGTTGTTCAAGGTATAAACCTATGCAGAAAATCATCGGCTATGTCATGGTGATGGGGATTACCATGGCGTTAGGGTTTTTTGCGTCAAATGGCTTTGCCCATAGCGGCGCAACGGGCATTGTTAAAGAACGCATGGATCGCTTCAAAGCCAGTCAAGACGCCATGAAAGCCATGGCCAATGCGGTGACATTGGAAGATTTTGATCGCCTTGTTGAATACGCGGAGGGGCTTGAAGCATGGGCCAATGAGATGGTGTCTTATTTCCCTGAAGGTTCGAATGAAAAACCTTCGGAAGCCCTTGATGTGATCTGGGAAAAGCCTGAAGAATTCGCCGCCATGGCCGCGCGCAATGCTGAGGCCGCGCGTCGTTTGATGGCCTTAGCGGAAGATGGAGATGCTCAATCGGTTCGTTCCGCCTTCAAAGACTTGGCCGCGAGTTGCAAATCTTGCCATCAACAATTTCGCCAATAACACTTTAAGCCTTGGTTGCTTCGGGCTGACGCCCTTTTTTGAACACGCCTGTGGCGGTGGCGATTAATTTACCGTCTTTTGTTCGCACTTCACCTTCAGAGAAAAAGATGTTCTTTCCGCCGCCAGTTTTGGTCGCTGTGGCAATCAGCATACCGTCATCAGGGCGGGCGGCGGTGATGAATTGCGTATTAAGAGTCAAGGTTAACCCGGGCATGAGTTTTAACGGCGGCGGGTCATAACTTCCCGTCAACGCCATCACCACGTCAAGCATCGTCATCAGCACCCCACCATGAATTAACCCGGCAGGGTTGATATGGTCATGGCTGGGGGTGAGGGTGACGCTACCAGAGCCTTCTTGCCAATCCACCACTTCAATCCCATTGTGCTTGTTAAAGCCTTGAAAGACGCTGACATCCTTTAATCGTGGATCCATAAGTATTCCTTTTTGTGCATTGGCTTATTTGTTCAGATGATTTTGGCGTGCTTTGCCGCGATAAAATGACATATCTTCTTCGGTCACATCATGTTCGTCATAAGCGCCAATAATGATGCCAGTGCCGCGGCTGTTTTGCCGTCGAGCCATCAGCGCCTGATCGCTGATGGTGCTTCGCTGAGCGCATCGCAAAGCCCAATCTTGCAAATGCTGATAGCCCCAATCTCGTTGCGCCTGATAGGCTGGATCACGACCCAGATCATGCCATTCGTTGGGATCGTTAAGGCGATCGAACAGCATCGGCGGCAAACCGCCTTCCGCATGGATGAATTTCCAACGGTGATCTGCGATCATAAACAACCGTGCATCTTTGGCGCTAACCTGCAATTGATCAGCCATGGGCGTGGTTGAGTAATCATATTCGCTGACCACCACTTGCCGCCATTGATCAGGTTTTTCTCCGGATAAAAATGGCCTCAAAGAACGGCCTTCGATGATCTCATCGGGAACAACGCCGCCTGCCCATTCCATACAAGTAGCGGCAAGATCAATGGCTTCAACCAATTCATCACAGGTTTGCCCGCGAGTGGCGTCACCACTGGGCGAGGGATCATGAATGATCAATGGTACTTTGACGGATGGTTCATGGAACAAGTCCTTTTCCCCAAGCCAGTGATCCCCCATGTAATCGCCATGATCTGAGGTTAAGACAATAATCGTATCTTTGAGGCGATCGGTTTTCTTAAGATGCTCAAACAGCACCCCCATCTGATCATCAATCTGTTTGATTAGCCCCATATAGGCCGTCAGCACATGGTGGCGGACGTCTTCTCGATGGAAACTTTTGCCGATAACGTTATGGGCAAAGGCGTCGTAAATTGGGTTGGGATTCTTCAACTCATCAGGGTGGCGATTAACAGGAATAAAATCTTCCGCTCCATACATATTATGATAAGGCGACGGCACAATGTAAGGCCAATGCGGTTTGATATACGAAAGGTGGCAAAGATAGGGGGAAGGGCTTGCCGCGCGGCTGTCGATGAAATCAATGGCTTGCCTTGTCAGCCAAGGGGTTTCAGAATCTTCTTCTCGAATATTGGCGGGGCGGGAGGCGTTTTCATAAAGCCAGCCAGAGGCAATATCGCCGTTAGCATCAATGCTTGCATTGGCGTAATCATGCCATGGGTTATCGCTATCATAGCCACGGGATTTGAGATAATCGTTATAGGGAGAGGAGCGATCATCATAAGCGCCATCCTTGCCCTTGCCCCATAACCCATCGTCGCGGGTATGGAGATCAAACCCACATTCAGAAACACGCGCGCCAATGATGCTGTCTGGGCTTAACCCTAACCGCGCCATGCCTTTGGCATCGGCTTTCATATGAGTTTTGCCGATCAACACGGCATCCATGCCAAGTTCACGCAAATGATCGCCGAGGGTAATCTCACCGACTTTAAGGGGAACGCCATTCCAAGCCGCGCCATGGGAAGAAACATATCGCCCCGTATAAAAAGACATCCGGGATGCGCCGCAAACAGGCGATTGCACATAAGCATTGGTGAAACGCAATCCTTGGGAGGCTAGCCAATCAATATGAGGAGTATGCAAGTAAGGATGACCCGCGCAGCTGAGATAATCAAAGCGCAATTGATCAAACATGATGAATAAAATATTTTTGCCGGTGGTCATTCATAATCCTTTGCTTGAAGATTATTCAAACGTCAGATCAAGTTGCTGTCGAGACCAAAATTTTCCTGTAAGGGTAAAATCGCACCGCCTAAGGCATTAATCCCTGCATTTATGCCGTTTTTGGCTGTCCAAGAGATATTTAGCCTTTCACCTAATCTTCCTTCTGTGATAGTTAATGCTCCCATGAGCATAAAAGCACGCGATGAATTTAAAAAAGCAGCGTTAAGCGGCGGTCATTGATCATGAAACAGTCTTTTAAGATTGCTGTCGGTGGTGAAAACCTGATTGATTTTGTCGAAACAGGATTGGTCGATGGCTCCCCGCAATACAGCGCTAATCCTGGTGGCTCACCGTTTAACCTTGCAATCGCTTCGGCGCGGCAGGGCAGTCATGTTGATTACCTCACGCCGATTTCAAAAGATCGTCTTGGCAATCTTTTGGCGGAACGGCTGACCGATAGCGGTGTTCATCTGGCCGCCCCAAGGCTTGATGCGCCAACGTCCCTTGCCGTGGTTTCGCTAGAAAATGGACAGCCTAGCTATCAATTTTACCGCAAAGACACAGCAGAGCGGCAAATCACTTGGGATGGCTTGCAATCGGCGCTCGTGGAACGGCCATGGGTCTTTCACATTGGCTCTTTAGGATTGTCGGGTGGTGATGACGCGGATCTTTGGGAACGTTTTTTTCTCACGTGCCATGATCAGGGCATCATGACCTCGCTTGACCCGAATGTTCGACCATCATTGATCGACAATCGCTCGATTTATATCGAGAGGCTTGAACGTATGTTTAAGCATGCCGATATCATCAAATTAAGCGATGAAGACATTGAATGGCTATATCCTGACCGTCCGCTAATGGCGGCTTTTGAGCATTTGCAGACTCTATCTTCAAACGGATTGCGCGTGTTGACCAAAGGTGAACATGGCGCCCATGCTCAATGCGGCAAAACAAAAGTTGAAGTAAAGGCGTATCCTGTTAAAACCTTGATAGATACCGTTGGCGCAGGCGATACATTCATGGCCTCTATGCTGTCATGGTTGGCCGAGCAAGATATTTCGGATCGCCAGAAATTGTTGAATCTAAGCGGTGACCAATTGTCGGCGATGATTGCAAGGTCAAGCCGTGCCGCGTCCTTAAACTGTGAAAAGCGAGGGTGTAACCCACCTTTTTTGAAAGAGTTATTGTGATGAATGATCGTGACCCATTGCCGCAATCGGCGTCGGTTCCTCCCAGTGATTATATCATTATTGGCGGCACTGGGGATTTGTCGTTGCGCAAAATCTTTCCAGCGTTTTTGCTTCGCTACGCGGCAGGCCAAGTTAATGATGATTTTCGTTTCTATGTGGTTGGCCGTCAGAAAATCGACCGAGAAACCTTTAAGGATCAATTAAAGCCGCATTGCAAAGAAGCCTTCAAGAGCATTGTTAATGCTGAAGAAATATTTCAAAGATTTACCGCATTGATTGAAATGGTCTGCGTTGATATTAGTCAAACCAACAGCATGGCGGTGCTGGCCGATGTGTTGTTGCCGACGGCTCAACCTGAGCGGCCCATGATCTTTTATTTGTCGATTGCGCCGTCATTGTTCAGTGCCGCTTGTCAGCGGTTGCATGAGGCCGATCTTGTGCTACCGCAAAGCCGATTGGTGGTGGAAAAACCCCTTGGCCATGATTATGACTCCGCGCAAACGATCAATGATGAATTGCTGGCGGTGTTCAACGAAAATCAAATTTATCGAATTGATCATTACCTTGGCAAAGAGACGGTGCAAAACCTCATGGCTTTGCGTTTTGCGAATGTCATTTTTGAGGCGCTTTGGAACAACCGTTATATCGACAATGTTCAGATTACCGTGGCGGAAACGGTTGGGGCAGGCAATCGTGCGGCTTATTATAATCAATATGGCGCGATCCGCGATATGCTGCAAAATCACCTCTTGCAATTGGTGTGCTTGGTGGCGATGGAACCGCCCGCTCGGTTTAACGCTGATCAAGTTCGAAACGAAAAACTGCGGGTGCTTCAGGCTTTGCGTCCGGTGGCTAAAGATGATGTGATTTGCGGTCAATATCAGGATTATGCCCATGAAGTGGGGGCGCCTACCACCACAGAAACTTTTGTTGCGCTGAAGATGAATATTGATAACTGGCGCTGGGCAGGGGTGCCGTTCTATTTGAGAACGGGCAAAAAATTGGCGATGCGCGCTTCTGAAATCGTCATTACTTTTAAGAACAGGCCGCATGATATTTTCTCAGCGAATGGCATCACCAATAATGAGGAAGAAATTCCAAATCGCCTGATCATTCGTGTTCAGCCGCATGAAGGGTTGCGCTTGTTGCTGACGTCCAAAGAACCTGGGCCAGGTGGGATGCGGCTCTTCCCATCGGAATTAAACCTCAGTTTTGGCGAAGCGTTCAGCGAAAGATTGCCAGAAGCCTATGAACGGTTGTTGATGGATATCGCGCGCGGCAATCAGACCTTGTTCATGCGTCTTGATGAAGTGCTCGCGGCTTGGGGCTTTATAGACCCTCTCGTGGCCATGGTGGCGGAAACCATGCCGACGTTATATCGGGCAGGCACCATGGGGCCGGATGATGGTATGCTCGAAGAGGATGGCCGGTCTTGGGTTGATCCGAAAGATGAACCTGATGCCGTTGCTTGATCAGATTAAAACCGCGTTATCCGAGGCTATAGCCGCAAAAGGTGCGGTCTGCATGGCTGTGTCGGGCGGATCAAGCCCTGTTGCCCTCTATCAAGCGTTATCGCAGGTGGAATTGGATTGGGCGTCGGTGACCATCACCCTGATAGATGATCGCCGTGTGCCAAGCGACCATCCTGATAGTAATCAACGGCTGATCAAAGAAACCTTATTGCAACATAAAGCCGCCGCCGCTCATTTTGTCCCTCTTGAAGCGTGGCCAGAGCAATCCATCCCCGATATTGCGATTTTAGGCATGGGCGGAGATGGTCATTTTGCCTCGCTTTTTCCAGCGATGATGGAAAGCGGTGAGGGGTTTGATCCTAAGGCCGAGCCTGCTATTTTAACCACAGAACCTCAGGGCAATCCTAGCCATCCGCGCATCACCATGTCGCTGTCGATGATTTTGGCCATTCCGTTTCGCGTCTTGATGGTGATTGGCGACGAAAAGAAAGATGTTCTTGCCGCCGCGCAATCGGGGCAAGATTTTCCCATCACTCGGTTGCTGGCTTATGATGGCACGACCATTGTCACGGAAAGGATTTGAACATGACTAAACTTCATAAAAAAGTTGAAGAAGT
>CAYNQW010000072.1:0-8692 GCA_964399415.1 uncultured Hyphomicrobiales bacterium | reverse complement strand
CCCAAAGCGCTAGCGGGAAGGCTGATCCATATGGCCGCTGCGATGATGCCGACTCTGCTGGATTCCGCTTGCTTGCCGATGGCTAAAATCAATAGCGCGGCTAACGCTTGAAGAAGGGGCGCGAAGGCGCGCACGCCGAATTCGGTCATGCCAAAAATTGAGGTCGAGAGGCCAATCAACCAAGCGATCATCGGCGGCTTGGTGAAATAACCAGCGTCAGGGGTGGTGCTCCATTGCCAATATTGGGCTTCTTCCACATCTAGCCCAAGGGGGCTGAACCCAATGGCCATGAGGCGCGCCAGGGTCAAAATCGCGATCACCCAAAGGATTGTTTTTTCGCCCGCCATAGAACGTGATGGATTTACACTCATGCCCGCACTTCCCTTAACAAATCATGCCAGCATTCCCCCGCTAAGGCAATCCATCCGCCCATCTCCAGCGTCTAGGAAGGGCTGAGATGATGCCTTGCCATACGATAGAGGCATCGGGTAAAAAAGAAGATGGAGTTTATAAATGTCGAAAACAACCGCACCCTCTGTTTCAGGTGAACACACGCGATCTGATTGGGAAGCCTTGGCGCGACAAGCGTTGAAATCAGATGACCTTGATCAGCTGACGCGCGTGACGGAAGATGGCATTGCCATCCCGCCGCTGTTCTTGGCAGAAGACGCCCCGCCGGTTCTCAACGACGCGTTTTCAGCCGCCGCCAGCCGGGGTTGGAACATCCTGCAATATATTGAACCGCAAGATGATGCAAAAGCCTTAAACCGTGCCATTTTGGATGAGTTGGAAGGCGGCGCTAGCGGCATCATCATGACCGCTGACCAGAACCCCTCTCTGCTTGCGAAAGCAATGGATGGCGTTTATCTCAATGCCATCCGGCTTGTCTTTGATGCGCCTCTTGATGCTCGTGCTGTTGCGGACGTGGTTTCAGATTTATGGAAAACGGCAGGAGTCAATGCGGCTGATGCGAAAGCCAGTCTTGGGATGACCGCTTTTGCTGATGACAAGGGCGAAATAAAACAATCACTGAGTTTTGCTGAAGATTTATCCGGGTTAATGCCCCTCACGCAAGATTGGCCGGGGCTTCGTCTGGTGACGATTGGCGGCGGCAAATGGCATCGCTTTGGCCTCACGCCCGCGCAACAAATCGCGGTGGGCTTGGCGGAATTGATTGCGGTCATGCGGATGGCAGAAGCGGCTGGGCTTGACCTTGATGATGTGTATTCGTCCTTGGAATTTCAACTGGCTTTTGACGCTGATCTTTATCCCGGGATTGCCAAGGCACGAGCCTTCCGTCTGCTGATGGCGCGGGTTCTGGCGAGCATGGGGGTGGATGCTGCTGATGTGGCGAAACGGTGCCATGCCATAACCGCAGATCGTATGCTCAACCGCATCGACACGGACACCAATATCTTACGCAATGGAACAGCCTTGCTCGCGGCGGCTTTATCTGGTTTTGGCCAGATCACGGTCTTGCCCCATGATTGGCTGACGGGATCAAGCGCTCAAGGACGCCGTGTGGCGCGGAATATGCATCATCTCTTGGCGGATGAAAGTCAATTGGGGCAAGTCGCTGATCCGGCGCAAGGCTCGTATTATATTGATCACCTGACGGATGCTTTGGCCATGAAGGCATGGGAATTCTTCCAAGAGATTGAAACCAAAGGCGGGCTTGCCAAGGCTTTAGCGGATGGTGTGATCACCGCTTGGGCAAGGCAAGCCAATGACGCGCGGCAACAACAAGTCAATCGCGGCATCCGCGCAAGTCTGGGGGTCACGTTGCATCCCATGCGCGGGGCTTTGCCAAAACCCATCATCCAAGGCATCACGGGTCAGCGCGGGGGTGAGGCGCGCGAAGCGTCGGTTTGGGAGGCGTTGCGCCTTGATTTTCATGGCCAGACCCCGCGTTGCCTGATGCTGGATATTGGTCAAGTCACCGGCGCATCGGCGGCGGTGATGACAAGATGGTTTGCCGCCACCGGATTAGACGCGGCGCTGATGACCGCCGAGGATATCCCATCTGCGATTTCAATTCTCCAATCGGCGAAACCTGATGTATTGATCCTAGGGGGGGCGCTGAGCGAGGCGATGCTCAATAGCGATGAGGCGCAAGCGACAGCGACACGCTTTGTCGCCTCGATGGATGTTATTAGCCGTGATGGACCCGTGAATTTTGCTCAATTGATGCTTCAGATCAAGGAGGCATTGTCATGAGCCGTATTCCTGATTATTCAACCTTGCCTTTGGCGGATTTGGCTAATCCTTCTGCTCAAACCATGACGCCAAGCGCGATCCCCCTTGCGGAAGGGTTTGATATGGCCAGCCATTATGCCGCCAGCACGCATGCCCCTGATGCCTCGGGTCTGCCTGGAATTGCGCCTTTTGCTCGCGGGCCATACCCCACCATGTATGCCAGCCGTCCTTGGACGATCCGCCAATATGCTGGGTTTTCCACCGCTTCGGAATCCAATGCCTTTTACCGCCGTAATCTTGCCGCCGGTCAGATGGGGCTTTCGGTTGCTTTTGATCTGGCCACCCATCGCGGTTATGACAGCGATAACCCCCGCGTGTCCGGTGATGTCGGCATGGCAGGGGTGGCGATTGATTCCATCCTCGATATGCGGCAATTGTTTCAAGGCATCCCGCTGGATCGGATGAGCGTTTCGATGACCATGAATGGTGCAGTTTTGCCGATCATGGCGCTTTATATTGCCGCCGCAGAAGAGCAAGGCGTGGTGCCGGAAAAACTATCAGGCACAATCCAAAACGATATCCTGAAAGAATTCATGGTGCGCAACACCTATATTTATCCGCCGCGCCCTTCGCTTCGGATTGTTTCGGATATCTTTGAATACACCTCACGCCATATGCCGAAATTCAATTCGATTTCAATTTCCGGCTATCATATGCAAGAAGCAGGCGCGACGGCTGATTTAGAATTGGCCTATACTTTAGCCGATGGGGTGGAATATATCCGCACGGGTCTCGCCGCGGGTCTTGATGCCGATGCTTTTGTGCCGCGCCTTTCGTTCTTTTTTGCCATTGGGATGCCCTATCTGATCGAGGTATCAAAATTGCGCGCGGCGCGGATTCTTTGGGCTGAATTGCTGCAAAAAGAATTTGGCTTCACCAATCCAAAATCCCTGATGCTCCGAACCCATTGCCAAACTTCGGGTTGGTCCTTGGCGGCGCAGGATGTTTATAACAACATCACCCGCACCCTCATTGAGGCCAGCGCGGCGGTGGGGGGTCAAACGCAATCCTTGCATACCAATGCCCTTGATGAAGCGCTCGGCTTGCCGACTGATTTTTCGGCGCGCATCGCGCGCAACACGCAATTGCATTTGGTGCATGAAGCCGGGGCAGCGCATGTGATCGACCCATGGGGCGGTTCCGCGGCGGTTGAAAGCCTAACCCAAGAACTGGTGGCGAAAGCCAAAAGCCATATCGCTGAAGTTGACGCTTTGGGCGGGATGGCAAAGGCGATTCAATCGGGGTTGCCAAAACAGCGGATTGAAGAATCCGCCACCCGCATCCAAGCGCAAATCGACAGCGGCAAAAAACGCATCATCGGGGTGAATATCTTCCAGCCTGAACAAAGCGACGGCGAAGAAGTCGAAATTTTGCGGATTGATAACGCTGACGTCTTGGCTCAGCAAAAGGCAAAACTAAAGCAAATCCGAAAAGAACGCGACGGCACGCAAGTCGAAACCTTGCTGGGGGGATTGTCCGAAGCCGCGATGGGCAAACGCAATCTGCTTGATGCCGCGGTCCAAGCGGCGCGCGCAGGCGCAACGGTGGGCGAGATGTCAGACGCGATGGAGCGGGTGTTTAATCGCCATGTCGCGGAAACCCGAGGGGTTCGCGGCGTTTGGAAGGCTGAAATGGCGGGGCTTGATGATTTGGATCGTATTGCCGACCGCATCGCAGGCTTTGTTGAGATTCATGGTCGTCCACCACGAATTCTGGTGGCTAAATTGGGGCAAGATGGCCATGACCGAGGCCAGAAAGTGGTGGCTTCGGCATTCGCCGATATTGGTTTTGATGTGGTGACAGGACCTTTGTTCCAAACCCCCCAAGAAGCGGCAGACCTTGCCATGCAACATGAAGTCGATGTCATCGGCTTATCTTCGCTGGCCGCCGGGCATTTGACGCAAGTGCCAGAACTCAAGACAGAATTGACCAAGCGTGGCGGCGACCGTATTGAGGTTATTGTTGGCGGTATCATTCCGCCGGGGGATATCCCTGTCTTGGAAAGCCATGGCGTGGCGGCGGTCTTCCCTTCAGGCACGATGATTGCCGAAGCGGCGCTTGATTTGCTCGATCTCCTTGGCAAAACCCGCAACGTGGCCTAAATCAATTCTAGAACCGATGAATGAGGAAGCCATGACTGTTGCTCAACAGGCGGAAGAAGTGATCGCTGAATTTGCATTTTTTGACGATTGGGAAGAACGCTATCAGCATCTGATTGATTTGGGGCGACGGTTGCCGCCTCTGGATGAAGCCTTAAAGACTGAAGCCAATCGCCTGCGCGGGTGCCAATCGGTGGTGCATTTCGCGGCGGAACATAACCCGCCAGTCTTGCATTTCTATGCCGGCAGTGATGCGGCGATTGTCCAAGGGCTGATTGCGTTGATGATGCGCGTCTATTCTGGTCAGCGCCCTGACGATATTTTAGCGTCTCCGCCGCATTTTCTGCAAGATATTGGCCTTGATGAACATCTATCCCCAACGCGGAAAAATGGCTTGGCGTCGATGGTGAGCGCCATCATGGCGGCGGCGCAGAAAGCCGCTCAGGGCTAATCCACCGCGCGTTCGGCGCGGGGTGTCCGGCCATAGGTTTCGCGGTAGCATTTCGAGAAATGCGAGGCGGAAACAAAACCACAAGCCAAGGCAACCGATAGGATCGACATGCTGGTCTGGCGCAACAAATGCCTGGCGCGCGCGATCCGCAAATTCAGGTAATATCGCGTTGGCGTGGTGTGCAAATATTTTCGGAAAAGCCGTTCCAATTGGCGGGTGGATAAAGCCGTGCGGCGGGCGATTTCCGTTTGCGGCAAGGGGTCTTCCAGATTGGCTTCCATTTCCGCCACCACCGATAACAGTTTGGGATGACTCACCCCAAGTCGTGACCGCAATTCCATGCGCTGGCGATCGTGGGAATCGCGGATACGGTCATGAATAAATTGTTCCGAAACCGCGGTGGCAAGGCTGTTGCCATGGGCTTGGGCAATCAAATGGAGCATCATGTCTAAGGATGCCGTGCCGCCGGAACAGGTCACCCGGTCGCCATCAATTTCAAACAGGTCTGAGGTAACATCCAAATCAGGAAATTCTTCGATTAAGCCGTCATGATTTTCCCAATGGATAGTGCAACGGCGATCCTTCAGCAATCCCGCCACCGCCAATAAATAAGTGCCGGTGCAAATTGCCCCAATCGCCGCGCCGCGCCGTTCCACCAATCGGAGGGCGTTGATCACTTCTTTGGTGGTGTATTTCTGCACATCTAGCCCGCCGCAAGCAAACACCATTCGGCAAGAAGCGAGGTCTTCCAAATCACCATTGGCGGCGACTTCAACGCCATTGCTGGCCATCACGCTTTCACCATTTTCAGACGCAATAACCCATTCAAACAATTTGCGATCGCTCATGCGATTGGCGGAGCGCAGAGGTTCAATCGCTGAAGAAAACGCCAACATGGAAAAATTATTGACCAGCAAAAAGCCCACTTTGAAGACTTCGTTTTCATTGCCCGAGGAGAGCAAAACTTTAATGCGATTGTCGCCCATAGGATACTCCAACAAGATGATCATGACGGCGCTATTAGCCGAAGACACAATCACGCTGAACCAATATGACGATATAATGAAAATATCCATCGCTTCCAGCAAAATTTTTTGTGTTTTTAGCAAAATTTCAAAAATCTGATTGATGACGAATGGCAAGCGTGTATGGCATTAACGATAGGATGATCTTGTGGTTTTCGGTACACTGCAGATGGGGAGTTTTCCATGCGTCAAATTCATAGCCTCACCAACCCTGTGATCAAATCTCTGCGCGCCTTGCATGAGCGCAAACGCCGCAAAGCCGAAGGCTTGTTTTTGGCCGAAGGCACACGCATTGTCACCGAAGCCTTTGATCTGGGATGGTCGCCTCAGCATTTTGTTTTTCTGGAAGGCCGGGAAGACGACGCCATGGTCAAACGCTTGATCCGTCAGGCTGAAGATCAAGGAGCAGATGTGATCAGCGTCAGCGAGGCGGTGCTGGCCAAATTAAGCCGCAAGGATAACCCGCAAATGGTTTTGGCTAGTTTTGCGGAACAATGGGTTGAGCCGGCTTCGGCGTTTGCAGCTCAAAAAGGCTGTTGGCTGGTGCTGGATCGGGTGCGCGACCCTGGCAATCTTGGCACAATATTGCGGACGGCAGACGCTGTTGCCGCTGAAGGCGTGTTGCTGGTGGGTGAATGTTGTGATGCGTTTTCCGTCGAAGCGGTGCGCGCGTCCATGGGGGCGTTGTTCAACATCCCCATGGCGCAAATGACGGAAGCTGATTTCATTGAGGCGGCGCGGGATTACAAAGGCGCTATTTTTGGCACCGCGTTGCCGGCGTCGGTGGATTATCGCAACGCCGATTGGCAAGAGCCGATGATGCTGATGATGGGCAACGAGCAGGCGGGGTTGACGCCTGCCTTGATGGCTTCAGCCACCACCTTGATCCGGATGCCCATGTTGGGGCGGTCGGATTCGCTGAATTTGGCGGTGGCGACAGGCGTTGCGCTTTATGAATATCACCGGCAAGTTGCGGATCGCTAAAGCGGTGTTTGAAAAACTATTAGGCTTGCCAGCGTGCAAAAATCGCTTGGCCGATCCGATAACCGCGGGGATTGGATTCAACCGCCGCAAGTTCGCCAGAGGTGATAACCCCGCCGCGTGGTTTTGGCGAATATTGACCAAACTGATGCTCCATCACATGGTGAAGGCTCAAAAAACTGCTACGGATGGCATAGGACGTCAGCACCACAAATTGCGCGTCATCGGATAAGATCGTTGCAATATCTTCGAGCAGCGGGGCGATGTCATCTTCCATCCGCCAGACCTCACCCTTAACGCCACGGCCATATTTCGGCGGATCAAGGATCACGCCATCATAAGCACGGTCGCGGCGGGCTTCGCGTTTAACAAAACTGCGGGCGTCTTCGGTGATAAAGCGGATCGGCGCCTCGGAAAGTCCAGCGGTGTTTCGGTTTTCAAAAGCTTGGGCGATGGCTTTCTTCGAGGAATCCACATGGGTGACATCGGCGCCATTGGCGGCGGCGTGGAGGCTGGCCACACCCGTATAGCCGAAAAGATTCAATATTTTTGGCGCGCGGCCATGCTGGCGGATGAAATCGCGGCAACGCTCAGCGCACCATTGCCAATGAGCCGATTGTTCAGGGAAAAACCCAAGATGCCGAAATGGTGTCGGCATCGCCATGAAGCGAAGCCCATCATAGGATACAGGCCATTCCGCAGGTAATTTGGGCGAAAGCCGCCATTTGCCCGCGTCATCATCGGTTTGCCCTGAATTTTTCTGGGTGGCGCTGGCCATAAATTCCCCATCAGCACCATCCCATGCCGATGCTGGTAAAGCCGGTGGCCATAGCGCTTGCGCTTCGGGTCGGATAAATCGATAGGGGCCTACCTGCTCAAGTTTGCGGCCATTGCCGCTATCCAAAAGGCGATAATCTTGCCAACCTTCCGGCGTCAAAATCAACGGCGCATCCATGTTTTGTGCAGAGGTATCATTCATGGCGCCACTATAACGGCCTGATCAAAAAAAGCACCACCTTTCGAAAAAGGTGGTGCAGTTGGGGAGGATCGAAATGATAATCTCATATAAAACTTAAAATTTAG
The DNA here is from genome assembly GCA_964399415.1 of uncultured Hyphomicrobiales bacterium. Lineage (GTDB taxonomy): Bacteria > Pseudomonadota > Alphaproteobacteria > Puniceispirillales > UBA1172 > JAGWAQ01. The sequence goes on along the minus strand of CAYNQW010000072.1, from coordinate 797 downwards.
TTAAGATTTGACGAAAAGATGGTGATTTTTTGTTCTTTCACGAAAATGTTATTTTTAAGGAAAATCTAAAGAAAAGGTTAAAGGATGGGCGATTGGCCAAAAACAACTTGGCATCGCATTCGCCATGGTGTCTTCGCTAAACGATTGTTATCGTGAAGACCAAAGAAATCAGATGCCATGGGAAGGTTGGGCTAACAATGCCAATGCTAAAAATGCCAATATTGATTAGCGTCATTATTCCAGCATTCAAAGCTGAGGCAACGCTCGCCCGCGCTGTTGCCAGCATTGCTCGTCAATCTGTCCATAGCCACCGGCCAGATCAGGTTGAGGTTATCATCGCCGCCGATGATGGTGGGGATTATGGTTTTGTCCAATCCATGGCGCGGCAGGTTAAGGTGCTGGCTGCGCCGGGGCATGGCGTGAGGAAAGGCACAGGGCCGGGGGCAACGCGCAACCGCGGCATCCGAGCGTCTCGCGGGCAATATTTGGCTTTTCTCGATGCTGATGATCATTATTCCGATGGATATTTGGATGCGCTTTTGGCCTTGGCAAGGCGGCATGGCGCGGCTTTTGCGCCAACCCAGGTGATCACCGCTGGTGGCGATCCTTTCATCACCCTCGGCGCCGATCAATCATGGCTAACCCCAAGGGATTTTGGTAAATGGCCAGGTTCTTTTCACCCATTCTTAAGGCGGGATTTAACGTCAGGGTTTGATCATGGGGCGGGGCAAGATGTGTTTCACGCGCTTGAGGTTCTGGGGCAAATCGGAGGGCGAGCGCCAATGGCGCAATCGGCT
>CAYNQW010000071.1:0-8726 GCA_964399415.1 uncultured Hyphomicrobiales bacterium | reverse complement strand
AATTTCATGCAGCATTTTATTGTCTTTGTGCTGGCAGTGTTTGTTGGCTTCCAAGTGATTTGGGGGGTTGCCCATTCGTTGCACACGCCTTTGATGGCCGTGACCAATGCGATTTCAGGCATCATCATTGTTGGTGCTTTGTTGCAGCTCGATACAGGCAATTCGATCATCACCATCCTTGCAGGGATTTCGGTGTTAATCGCAACAATCAACATTGTTGGCGGGTTTATGGTGACGCGCCGCATGTTGCAGATGTTCAATAAATCTTAAGGCCGGAGGATAGAGAAATGACATTCGGACTTCAAACCGCGGCTTATATTTCAGCCACCGTCCTTTTTATTCTATCGCTCGGCGGTCTTTCGAATCAGGAAAGCGCTAAGCGTGCTGTTTGGTATGGCATCATTGGGATGGCGATTGCGGTCGCCGCGACTATCATCGGGTCAAATGTAGCGCCATCCACCATGCTCATTGGTTCAATCGTCGTTGGCGCAGGCATTGGGGCGATTGTTGCCAATCGCGTCGAAATGACTGGTATGCCTCAATTGGTGGCCGCCTTGCATTCTTTCGTAGGCCTAGCGGCGGTGTTTATTGGGATCAATTCTGATTTATCGGTGCATGATTTTGCCACCAACGCCGAACGGGTAATCCATGAAGTGGAAATTTTCCTTGGCGTGTTTATTGGTGCGGTGACCTTCACCGGATCAATTATCGCCTATGGTAAATTGGCCGGATCAATCAGCGGGAAAGCCTTGATCATTCCTGGCCGAAATTTGTGGAATATCGCCATTGTGGTGGGGTCGCTGGTGTTGATGGTTATGTATATGAATCACGCCGGTTCGTGGACGCTTTATGTGATGACCGCATTGGCCTTTGTGCTGGGTGTTCACATGGTGATGGCTATTGGCGGTGCAGATATGCCCGTCGTGGTGTCCATGCTCAATTCTTATTCAGGATGGGCGGCGGCGGCCACAGGCTTCTTGCTGGGCAATGATTTGCTGATTGTGACCGGCGCGCTTGTCGGGTCATCGGGAGCGATCTTATCTTATATCATGTGTAAGGCGATGAACCGTCACTTTGTGTCGGTGATCCTAGGCGGATGGGGTGATGCCAAAGGCCCTGCCATGGAAATTGAAGGTGAGCAAATCGCGATTGATGTTGATGGGGTGGCGTCCGCTCTGAATGATGCTGATAGCATTGTTATCGTTCCCGGATATGGCATGGCGGTGGCGCAAGCCCAACAGTCGATTTCAGAATTGACCCGCCGGTTGCGCGCGCAAGGCAAATCGGTTCGCTTTGCGATTCACCCCGTGGCAGGGCGCTTGCCGGGGCATATGAATGTGCTCTTGGCCGAAGCCAAAGTGCCCTATGACATTGTGCTGGAAATGGATGAAATCAATGACGATTTCCCAAGCACGGATGTGGTCATTGTGGTGGGATCAAACGATATTGTTAATCCAGCCGCCCAAGAAGACCCCAATTCACCTATTGCAGGGATGCCGGTGTTAGAAGTATGGAAAGCCAAGCAAGTGTTTGTTTCAAAACGAGGGCAAGGCACAGGCTATTCAGGCATTGAAAACCCGCTTTTCTATAAAGAAAACACGCGTATGTTCTATGGCGATGCAAAAGCCAGTGTCGATAGTTTGCTGACGCAGATCAATTGATGCGCCACTAACCTAAAAGAAAGCGGGCTGGTTTAGATCAGGCCCGCTTTTTTTATCCTCAAAGTTTAGCGATCAGGACGTCTAGCGATAAGATTCGCCAAGGGAAGTCATGAGACTCATCGAAAGCCGATCTTCTGCTTCAAAGCCAAGGCTTTCGTAATAACGCTGAAGCCTATGATTATCGCCTCTAATTTGAAGATTGATTTTAACCGCGCCACGCTTGGTCAATAAAGCCACCGCTTGGCGCATCATCATCGCGCCATAACCTTGGCCTCGATGTTCAGGATGAACGGCAAGGGCATTGATCCAGCCGCGATGACCGTCATACCCAGCCATAATGCTGGCCACCACTTGACCGCCGATCAAGCCCACAAGCAATCCCTCAAGATCAAAGGCGATTTTGCTGGCGATCATATCTTCAGGCTTATTCCATGGTGGGTCATCGGGGAAGGCAAGGCGATAGAGCATCGCTAGGCCGTCATGGTCCTTATGGTCATAGCCGCGAATGGTGAGATCAGGGCAGGTCATGGTTTAATCCGATTCGTTGGCGGAAAAAGAAAAAGCCACCTTGCGGCGGCTTTCCCCAGTTTGCTTCACAAGCAAAATTAGAATCCTTCGCGTTCCAAGCGTTTACGCATCAATTTGCGCACGCGGCGAGTCGATTCAGCCGCTTCACGAGCACGACGTTCTGATGGCTTTTCATAAGAACGACGATTTTTCATTTCGCGGAACATACCTTCGCGCTGCATTTTTTTCTTCAGCACACGAAGGGCTTGATCAACATTGTTATCGCGGACGGTAACAAACACTGGCTCTCACATCCTTTCAAGATGGAAAAAGTTATGGCCTTATGGCCGGAAAGCATGCTTTATACCACAATCATCAGAATTGGCAAGTTTTGAGATCATGGCGATGTTGTCTTTGAAATTTTCAAGAAACCGCCTATATAATAAGCAGAGATATTAGGTGTGTTATGGCGAAAACTGATCATAAATCGGGGCAGACCCAATCGGATTTACGCGAATCTTTGGTGACGGCGATGCTTGTCCATGTGCCGTTTGATGGCTGGAGCGATGCAAGTTTGCGCGCGGCGGCTGAAGACCTTGGCTTGTCTTATGACGAGGCCAAAACAGTTCTTCCTTCTGACGCGGCGGCAGTTGATGCTTTTACCGATTTGGCAGACCTGCAAATGGCGCGTTCGCTTGATTCGCTTGACCCGCGCCCTGAAAAGATCAGCGCGATTATTCGTGAAGCAATTCTGTGCCGATTGGACAATGCCGAAGCGCATCGAGACGCGGTTTCCCAAGGGCTGAAACTGTTGGCGCAACCGCAACACGCGCAAGTCGCGGCATCGACGCTTTATCGGACGGTGGATCGGATTTGGCGACTGACGGGTGATCGGTCAGTGGATTTCTCTTTCTACACCAAAAGAGCAACCTTGGCCGGGGTGTATTCCGCGACCTTGCTCTATTGGGTGGCGAATGCCAATGCGGATCGAACAAAGATCGAATCGTTCCTTGATCAACGCTTGCGCGAAGTGGCCATGATTCCAAAAGTGACGGCACCGGCTAAGAAAGCCGCGCAGATGGGCCTAAAAATGGCAGGTAAAATTCTGGGTCGAATGCCCATGCGGCATCCCTCTTAAACCTACGCCTCGTTTTTACCAGAAGAACTAGCCTCACCGTGAGGTTATAGCCAAAAAAGAATGTATCATGCCCATTAAAATTCAACATGATTTGCCCGCACGTGCTGTGCTTGAAGAAGAAAACGTCGACCTCATTTTCAGCGATGCGGCGATGCAACAGGATATTCGGCCGCTTAAATTGTTGTTGCTGAACTTGATGCCGAAGAAAAAAGAAACAGAAATTCAGTTTGCGCGTCTATTGGGCAATTCACCTTTGCAGTTGGAACTCACCTTGATGACCACGGCAAGCTACACCCCGCGCAACACAGAGCCGGGCTATCTGCGGCGCTATTACCGTAGCCTTGATGATATTAAAACTGAATTCTTTGACGCCATCATTATCACCGGCGCGCCGGTGGAAACCTTGCCATTTGACGAGGTGAATTATTGGCCTGAACTGGTTGAGATTATGAATTGGTCAAAAACCCACTGCTTCCGCCGTTTGGGAATTTGTTGGGGGGCGCAAGCGTTATTGAACCATTTGCATGGCATCCCGAAACATGGGCTTGACGCAAAACGTTTCGGTGTTTTTGACCATGAAGTGACGGAAAACACATCGCGTCTGATGAAAGGTTTCACGGATAATTTCCCCATGCCTGTATCGCGGCATACCTTTAATGATCGAGGTGAGATCGTGGCTTGCGACGCGTTGGAATTGTTGGCGGATAGCGCGGTGGCAGGGCCGGGGATGGTGCGCGACAAAAAGAATGGCGATATTTTTATCCTCAACCATCTGGAATATGATGCTGAAACCCTTGCCGCGGAATATCACCGTGATGCCGCAGAAGGTCTCTCAACCGCTTTGCCGGAACATTATTTTCCGGATGATGATCCCAGCAAGCCACCGGTGAATTTCTGGCGACCATTTGCTTATTTGTTTATGGCAAATTGGATACACGACCTTTACCAAGCCACGCCATTTGAATTGGAAACCCTAGGCCAGCAGTCTTAAAGCAAGGGTGTGGGCTTAATCCAGTTTGCGGGTGAGATGCGCCATTTTTCGGCCTGGTTTAGCGGCGGCTTTGCCATAGCGGTGAACAAACACACCCTCTTGACCTAAAGCAGCGTCAAGTTTGGTCATATCCTCACCAAGGATGTTATCCATCTGCCATCTTCCCATGGCCGTGGTATCGCCGAGCGGCAAGCCCATAACCGCGCGAACCAATTGCGCGAATTGACTGGTTTTTGTGCCTTCGATGGTCCAGTGAAACGAATTATGTGGACGCGGGGCGATTTCGTTAAAGATCAACCCATGGTCTGTGATGAACGTCTCCATGGCCAAAACACCCACCAGTTCCAAGGCTTCCGCAAGGGCGGCGACCATCTCTTGCCCTTGCTTCAGGCTTTCGTCAGATAAAACAGACGGGTCTGCTGGCGCGCGGGATTGGGACAGAATGCCGTTTTCATGGTGATTGATGCTGGCGGGGAAATGCTTGATGTGGCCATCGCTGGTGCGAGCAACGAGAAAACTGGCTTCTGCGGAAAAGGCAATGCGTTGTTCAAGAATGCAATCATCGCTTCCAAGGCTTTGCCAAGCCGCGTCAAGATCATCGCCTGATGTCAGCTGCGCTTGGCCTTTGCCATCATAACCGAGGCGGCAGGTTTTCAAGATTGCACCATCGGGCATATCCGCCATGGCCGCCTGCAAATCTGCTGTGTTGGTGACCGCCGCAAATCGTGGCACCGCAATCCCAATTTTAGCCGCGAGCGTCTTTTCGGCGATGCGATGCTGGGCGACTTCTAACGCCGCACGCCCGGGGCTAACCGGAGCAAATGCAGCAAGGCTGTCCATCACTGAGGCGGGTACATTTTCAAATTCACTGGTCACCGCGTCCACGGCCATGCCAAAGGTTTTGAGGGCATCTTCATCGGTGTATTCAGCACGCGTCGTGGCATAAGCAAAATCACAAGCTGGCGCGTCCCCTTGGGGGGCAAAAATATGCACTTTATAACCAAGTTCAGCGGCGGCGATTGCCGTCATGCGACCCAATTGACCGCCGCCAAGAATGCCCAGCACCGCGCCTTCGGGAAGAGGATTAGCCATGGGCGTCATCATTTTCCGGGGTTTCGCCCACGTTATCGCTTTGGGTTTGACGCCACACGGCGAGGCTCTCCGCAATCCGAGGGTCATGCAAAGAAAGAACGCTGGCGGCAAGAAGACCTGCATTGATCGCCCCGGCCTTGCCAATCGCAAGCGTGCCAACGGGAACACCGCCGGGCATTTGCACAATCGACAACAGCGAATCCATGCCTTTCAGCGCTTGGCTTTCAATAGGCACGCCAAAGACCGGCAGGGTCGTCATGGACGCGATCATCCCCGGCAGATGCGCAGCACCACCGGCGCCAGCGATAATCACTTGAATGCCGCGATCACGCGCGGTTTCCGCATATTCAGCCATTCGCTTTGGGGTGCGGTGGGCGGAGGTGATTTTGGTTTCATACGCAATGCCCAGCGCATCCAGAATATCCGCCGCGTGTTTCATGGTAGGCCAATCCGACTGGCTGCCCATGCAGATTCCAACGGCACAGGGGCTGGAAGATGGAGATGATGAAGGCATGGTGATCGTTCCGTGATTGAATTAAGCGATAATATCGGGAAGAATCCGACTGTGTATAGAGCGGATTTCATCTTTGATGGCTAATTTCCGTTTTTTTAGCCGCTGTATTTTCAACATATCGACCGAAGGGCTGCCGCTGGCAATGCCCAGAAGATCATCAAGATCACGATGCTCTAAAGTTAACTCTTCGAGTTTTTTTTTGAGCAAATCTTGTTGTTGTTGAAGATCACTATCGTCGGTCATGAATATTGCTTCTTTGCGCTTGCACCTAGAATTACGTTTATGACGTTCACTTGTCGCCCTAGGCCATGGCATTGTGCTCGTGTTTAATCAACAATTTTTATGGGAAACTTCTATAGGCTTGCGTCCTTAGCCGCAAGACGCCAAAATAAAGAACTCCCTATGGGTATCCTGTTATTATACCGAAAAAGGTTGACTTTGACCATGACTGATCCGTTTTCCGCTATTCAATCTGCGGCACGAGAAAACCCTCAAGCCTTTTGGGCTGAAGCTGCTAAAGATGTCGCTTGGATGACGCCTTATACGCGCATTCTCAACGATGATAACCCGCCTTTTTATCGGTGGTTTGAAGGCGGCACGCTGAACACTTGTTACAACGCCCTTGACCGTCATGTGGCGGAAGGTCGTGGCGATCAAGCGGCGCTGATTTACGACAGCCCGGTCACCAAGACGAAAAAAACCTATACCTATCAAGAATTGACCGATCAGGTCGCGGCTTTTGCTGGGGCGATGAAAGCCCAAGGGGTTGGCTATGGTGATCGCGTCATTATCTATATGCCCATGATCCCTGAAGCTGTGATTGCTATGCTGGCCGCCACGCGAATTGGCGCGGTGCATTCGGTGGTCTTTGGCGGCTTCGCGGCGAGCGAATTGGCCAAGCGGATTGATGATTGCAGCCCGAAAATGATTGTCAGCGCATCTTGTGGGATTGAGCCAAACCGCATCGTGGAATACAAACCGTTGTTGGATGGCGCGATTGAATTGGCGGCCAATAAGCCGGAAAAATGCATCATCTTCCAGCGCGATATGGTTGAAGCTTCAATGGTGGCAGGGCGTGATCTCGATTGGCATGATGCCCTGAACGGTTCAGCGCCTGCGGATTGCGTTGCCGTTGATAGTTCAGACCCTTGTTATATCCTTTACACGTCCGGAACCACGGGCGTGCCGAAAGGCGTGGTGCGGTCGACGGCGGCGCATATTGTTGCCCTGAAATGGTCCATGAAAAATATCTATGATACCGACCCCGGTGATGTTTACTGGGCGGCGTCTGATGTTGGATGGGTGGTGGGGCATTCCTATATTGTCTACGCGCCACTTTTCCATGGTTGCACCACCATGCTTTATGAAGGCAAGCCCGTTGGCACGCCGGATGCTGGGGCGTTCTGGCGCGTTATTTCCGAACATAAAGTTAAAGTAATGTTCACCGCTCCAACCGCTATCCGCGCCATCAAACGCGAAGACCCTGAGGGCAAATTGCTGGCGCAATATGATATGAGCCATTTCAAAGCGCAATTCGTGGCTGGCGAACGGTGTGACCCTGACACATTGAAATGGATTGAAGAAAAACTGAAGGTGCCGGTCATTGACCATTGGTGGCAAACCGAAACAGGCTGGTCGATTGCCGCGACTTGCCTCGGCATTGACAAGTCGCCGTATCGGATCGGCAGCCCTGGCCGGGCGGTTCCTGGATGGGATGTGCAAGTGCTGGACACCGCCGGGCACCCGGTTCCCGCAGGAGAGATCGGCGCGATTGTGGTAAAATTGCCAATGCCGCCGGGATGTTTGCCGACGCTCTGGAACAATGATGATCGCTTTGTCGACAGTTACATGGCGGAATACCCGGGCTATTACAAAACCGGCGATGCGGGTTATCTGGATGAAGATGGCTTTGTTTATGTGATGGCGCGTACCGATGACATTATTAACGTCGCGGGTCACCGTCTCAGCACGGGTGGCATGGAAGAAGTGCTGGCGGCTCATCCTGATGTTGCTGAATGCGCGGTGGTTGGTGCCGCGGATGCGCTGAAAGGTCAGGTGCCGCTTGGCTTCTTGGTGTTGAAAAATGGCGTCAATCGCGCCGGAACGGAAATCATCGCTGAAGTTGTTAAAATGGTGCGTGAGCAAATCGGTCCGGTGGCGGCGTTCAAAGAAGCCGTGATTATCCAACGGTTGCCGAAAACACGATCAGGAAAGATTCTTCGCGGTACGGTGCAAAAAATTGCCGATGGCGTGGATTACCCCATGCCCGCCACGATTGATGACCCCGCTATTCTGGACGAGATCACCGTGGCGTTGCAAAGCATCGGTTATCCAAAGAAGTAAAGGATGGCCGCCTTTAGGGCAATTCGCTGATATCGGCGACTTGCTCTTCAGGAGGTTGCACATTGCCGCCGGATTTTTCAATCGCGGCGTTCAAATCAGCCTGCGAGCAAAGCCCCAGCATCACGGGATGCTTGGCGGTGATGTTTGAAATATTCCAATGCGAACGATCGCGGATTTTTGAAATCGTATCTTTGGTGGTGCCAATCAATTTTGAAATTTGGCTGTCTTTAATATCAGGATGATGTTTGACAATCCAAGCGATGGCATCCGGCTTATCGCCGCGCCGCGCCAAGGGAACATAACGTGGGCCTTTGGTGCGGGTGGTGGGTTCAGGCAAGGCGGAACCAGAACGCTTAAGACGCGCAGAAGGGTCTTCTTCACAGCGTTTGATTTCTTCTTCCGTCAATTGTTTATTCAGGACGGGATTATAGCCTTGAATGCCCATGCCGACATCACCATCAGCAATGGCCTGCACTTCAA
>CAYNQW010000070.1:0-8843 GCA_964399415.1 uncultured Hyphomicrobiales bacterium | reverse complement strand
TTGGGTGCGCGATCACCCGCAAAATTAATTCGCCTTCTGGATTGGGATCCTGTTCGTCAAGCTCCACGGCTGATCCTTATTGTTTAGATGTGTGGGATGGAGTCTACCCTGTCATTACTCGTTCAAGAAGTACCCAAGGCATGTGACACGTTGGATCGTCTGTTGCAGCGCACTCTGCAACATCCGCTCGCTGGCAAACAGGCCGACCGATTGTTTGGCTCGGGTCAGTGCGGTATAGAGCAGTTCGCGGCTGGGTCGAAAACGCGATCCATTCGAGCTCGGTTCGGGAAGGCAGACTAAAACAGATTGATATTCAGAACCTTGCGAACGATGGATGCTGATTGCCCAGGCAGGCTCAACCCAACCGAGTTGATTTCTCATGAGAGGTGTTGAGAGCGTATCAAATTGCACACGTGGATTCTGCGTGTCATTGGAATCAACGACAACACCGATGTCACCGTTGAAGACCCCGAGCGCAGGCTGGTTTTCTGTTACTAAAAGCCGCTCTCCAACGCCTCTTAGCCCCAATTGTTGGCACTCGGCTTGAATCAAGTGATTCACAAAGCGTCGGCCACCAATTCCCTCGTGAATCGCTGTCAGACATTGAAATGCTGGTGCCTCGAGCTGCTCGGCTGTTTTGACACGGTCCAGATAGGGCTTGAGTCCATGCAACAGATACGTCTTTAAACGGTCTGTTGACTGATTGGGCTCCCAAAAGACACCAGATTCGCGGATGCATTCAAGAAACCCCACGGAGTCGCCCACAAGACAGAGATCTTGCAAGGTTGCCAGAGTCTCTTGCCCTTGGATTCGATGACGATTGGTGAGTGTGAAGCAATGCGAGTTGAGACTCTCGGAGTCACTGATGGTTTTGAGAATATTGCCAGCCTCAACACTCGCCAACTGGTTGGGGTCACCCATTAAAATGATGTGTGCATCTGGAGAGAGCGCTTTTAACAGACGATCAAACAAATCGAGCGAGACCATCGACGCTTCGTCAATCAAAACCACCTGTGATTCGCTCAGTGTATTCAATTGTCGATGGATGGTTGTTGCCACGACATCGTTGAGTCGGGCGTCGGGTTGATCCATGTTTGAGCAAGCCGCTTGAAATGATTCGGTCAATCGAACGGCGGCTTTTCCTGTCGGCGCAACCAAGGAGATGCGAGGTATTTTCCCAAGAATCTTCAATTTTGCGGCAACGATAGCAGCTGCAGTGGTTGTCTTACCCGTTCCAGGTCCGCCAGACACCACGGCGAGGGTTCGCGCTGCAGCGCCAACTATGGCTGCCTGCTGCGAAGAATCCGCATGGGGCATGAAGTGTAATGGGTCAATCGGGGCTGGGTTTATCCGAGTGAGTGCGCGTCGCCTGAGCTCGAGAGCGACTCGCTTTTCCTGGGCGCTATGTCGGCGGATTTGCAGGAATTGGTGATTGACGGCGAGTAATTGACTCAGGTCGTTTTGATTGAGTGCACGCGACCAAGATTCTTCACTCGCTCGATCGAGTTGCAATGCGGTATGCCCAGCATCGATGGCATCGAACAATTGAGACAATTCAGGTTTCAAATCAGCGGGTAAACCGAGTTGCTGCAGCAAGAAGAACAAGTCACTAGTGGTCATCGGGTGCATAAGCATTGCTCCTCGAGAGCCAAAATCCCTGGTGTTTCTAACGGACGTCGCCAGAGACCAGCGTTGTTGGAGTGAATCCCACGACAAAATAGGTAAGTGACATCACCTAAGTGCCGGTCTGGATCATAATCAGGCAACCGGCTACCGAGCCAGCGATGCAATGCCAGACCATAGATCGCTGCCTGTAGGGGATAGAATGACCGTTGCATGGCGGTTTGTAATTGCACATCCCCGTAGGAGCTATCATTCGGGCCTAAATAATTGGTTTTGTAATCGATGATGTGGAATCGACCTTGGTACTCGAAGACCAAGTCGATAAATCCGATCAAATGTCCGGCGATGGGCTGATCGATCGGAGGCTCCAGTGGCTCCCACCAAGAGAAGGCTCTACAGGCATTGAATAAGGTTTGCGCTCTCAAGTCCGGCTTGAGTGGCAATTCGAACTGAGGTTCAGGGCGTTTTTGGCTGACTCCAAGTTGGTTCAAAGATACGCCTGGATACAGTTCAACCGATAGAATCTGGCGAATCCACTGGCCGACAAGCGGCGCATGGGACAGATCAAGGTGAGCGGGCCAACGTTTGTTGATGAAGCGATCGATGTCAGTGTCTTCACGGTGGGCTTGGGCGCGCCATTCGAGGATGTCATGAATAAATTGACCGGTCTCGGTCCCACCGGGAAGCTTGTGCCAATCGGCATTGAGTCCAAATTCTGTCGTCACAACCTCTTCATCGCCAGCGCCGCGAGCGCTATCAAGATGAGCATCGTGCTTGATGAGAGTCGAAAAACTTCTGAAAAACCATGACGGAATTTTGGGTTGTTGAAGCCTCACGATCTTTTCAGTCGGTGGAACGAATGCTTGCCGTGATGTGTCAGCGTTTGGAACAGTCAAGGTTGAGTGATGCATACCGAGCGCGTCTACATCTCTCCCGTGTAAAAGCTTGGATACCGCATTTTCAGAGTCAGGGATGCCGAGAAACACAGTCTGTTTAGCGCGAGTCAACGCGACATAGAGCAATCGGTTGAGGTCTTCATCTTGATCCTTTTGCGCAGCCGCCAATGCCTCTGAAGTGAGATCGATTTTGGACCCTTCAGCGTCACAATAGTCGAGCCCCCAAGCATGTTTGGACAGGGACTTTGCGGTGATGCTATCGGCTAAAATCACCACCGGATATTCAAGACCTTTTGCGCCATGAATGGTGTTAATCCGAATGACTTGAGACTCGGTTGGTGATCGCTGACTGGTGCGATCATCAGCATCTTGTGTATTGCTCGCTTGCTTGGCCCACCAGTGCGCGGCTTCGATGGGACTGAGTCCTTTGCCGTCTTCACCAAAAATCTCGAGACACTGCATCAGCAGGTTCCAATCTTCCAAGCCATCCAAGGTGTTTGGAAATCGCGTTGCCGTCTGACAGCGCTCAAATAAGCGTGCGATCGATGCTGCTGGCCCGTCGGATAGCCAGCGGTCTCTGGCGTTAAATAATTCGCTTTGATATTCAACAAACGCCGGATGTTCGATGAGTAGCCCAGGATGATTGAGCTCGAATCCCATGAGCGGAGTTGCGACTGCTGATGTGACTTTTCCAAGGTCATCAGGATTTGCGATGGCTTCTAAAATGGAAACCATGTCTCGGGAAATTCTGTGTGTAAACACACGGGCTTTGTTTTGGTAGTGAAAAGGCAGTCCGTAGCGTTCACCAATGTGTTTAATTTTCGCCGCGGTCGCTCGGCTTTGGACTAAAATGCAGAGATCGTTTTCGAACACGGGTTGCCCATTGATTTGGCAGGTCCCTGCGCGTCCTTTCGATAACAGCGATGCACTCAGCTGCACGACCCGTTCTGGGGTCAGCGCTTCAATCCACTGAAAACCTGTTAATTCCTGATGGTCCAACACAAGCGGTGGCGTGTCTTCGGGTCGCCCACACGTTAAGGGGTGGTATCTGAGTGACTGACCGACTGGGTGAGTTGAATCAAATACCGAGTTCAATCCCTCAACTAATGTCTCTGTCGATCGGTAGACAGTATCTAAGTTCCATCGTGAGGTCTCAGGGAGACTGCGTACCACTTGATGATAAAAGGCTGTATCTGCGCCGCGGAAACGATAGATGGCTTGCTTAGGGTCGCCGACCATCATCATCAGTCGCGTTGGCGTGTCAGGATACAGTTGATCGAGCATCGACCATTGGTGACGATCGGTATCTTGAAACTCATCCACTAAAATCAAGGTGTGTTCAGGACGCTCGCTCGCTAAGTGTTCGGCGACCCAAGCCGCATCACGAATGATCTGATCATTGTCGGTGATACCAAGCTCTGACAGCCGTTGCCGATAGGCTTCTCTGAAGAGGTGTAAGCAATACGATCGAAAGGCGCGTTCGGTTGCTAACGGCTTAAGTAAGGCGACCCACTGATCGAAACCGGTCCCCTGATGGTCATTTTCACGGCTCAGGAAGTATTTCACAGTGGTATCAGGAATTTGCGCGCGTTTTGTGGCTTGTTCAATGATGTCGCAATGGCCGATGAGCGTCTTTTGCTGAAGTCCCTTCAGTGTTTTCAGCGATTCCATTTGATTGAGTGCTTCTGCTTTTGCTTGAGCAAATTCCAATGCAATAGCCCGAAGATCAGGGCAATTCTTGACCTGCGGTTTGATCTGATCAATGGGTTTCCAAGCGAGCTCCGCCTGGCTCATCAGATTGGAAAGTCCGCCTGTGAGATCCCGGATGAGTCCCTGACCGTGCGTCTTGGCAAGTGATCGGTAGCAGTCAATGATGACTTCTTGTCGAATTTGTTCAGTGTCTGTTTCCACGGGAAAACTTGGGATTCCAGCAGCCGGTCCGAAGTCATTCACCAAGCGGATGGCAAAGCCATGGATGGTTTGAATATCAATGGTATCGATTTGACGGAGGGCATGATGGAGTCTTTCTAAGCCAGTTGGCAGTGAATGATCGGGATATAAGCGCGGGAGCTCAGACTCGCCGCGGTTGAGTTGATCGATTTCATCCAAGAGCCGTTGACGGACGCGAGCGCGAAGTTCTCGAGTGGAAGCTCTGGTGAACGTCATTAGAAGACAATGGTCTGGTTGGTGCCCTTCAATGGCAATGGCTTTGATGAGCATCGACATCAATGCGTAGGTTTTACCGGTACCGGCACTGGCCTCGATTAAATGTCTGCCCGACGATGGGATGGATGTTGGATTAAAGCGCTGCACGGGATCGACCGAGATAATTCACTAATGGAACGACGAGTTCCATGACCAATGCGTGATGTTTGTGTGAGATGTCTGAATCGTGCATCCAGACGCGCTGATACTCGGGTTTAAAACGCAACGCTTGGTCACTCCATTGAATCCATTCCATGGCGTTTGGATCTTTGTTGAGGTGTTTTGCGGTTTTCATTGCAAGTGGGCTGATCAGCGGACAGGGTGAGTGGTGATCCGCGATATGATGCAGCCAGCTGGCCAGTAAGTCCTTTGCTGTTGTGCTGTCGATCGGCCCGAAAGGAATGACTCGATTTTTAAATGTGACCAAACGCATGCTTTCCTCAGTGGGTGTGGTTGCGTAAAGCAAGAGACCTTCTAAGAGCACTCGGAGGCCGCGGATACTATCGACGGAATCACCGACCACAATGCGCGGCGTTTCCACCGTCTGAAGTTGATCGATCGAGATTGTAAAATCATCGATGGAGAGAATGGTCGGATCGATCCATTGCGCGTCAAAATCGAGGGCGTCAATCACGACAGAAGGGGCGATACTCCTCAATGCATCCGCGAAATCGATCTCATCGGGTAGTTCAGGGTGTTGCTGAATCACAGTTTGAATGTCAGATCGAGTGAGCGATTGGCTGACCAGCGCATCTCGGACTTTGAATTGGTTGAGCGCATCGATGGTGAGCGGTTCAAGGTTCAGATCTGGATGGTCTGGAGGTTGCAGGCGGACGCCTTTGTGTTCGAGGAATGCGCGCGCTGGCTGAGAGGCAGTGTCGAGAAAGTCAGAAGCCGTCCAGTGGTGACGGATGGCGGGCTCACTCGACTGATGGGGTGAGACCTCAATCGCGCGTGGGTGTAGGCCAAGACCCATTGGAAGTTCGGTGACTGGGTTGTTGGTTGAATGTTGAAAGCAGTCAACCAACGTAACAACTCCGGGGCCGGGAAGTTCTTGACTTTGCTGGATTGGATGCCGCCCGATCCAACTGATCCAAAGGGCGTCTTCGGTATTCATGATAATGTCGGCGAGTACTTGTCGTTCTTTGTCGGATTCGATGAGATCACCCGGTCGAGGCATGTGTGCGATCAAATCCCACAAATGGATGGGATTGTCCGATGGAAACGAATCATGATTGGCGCCTAAGACGGCAACCGCAGGGGTCGTGATACTGCGTATGGTTTGTGGTGCAGTCACTGAGAGTTGATCATTGAGGGCCAGAGGTCGAGACAGGCCAACGGACTGTTTCAGCGCCAACCATTCAAAAACTGTACCGAGACTGACGGTGTGGTTGGTCCATTGTTCGATCAAGGGAGCGAGGTTGAGATTGAGTACCTGTCCAAGCGTTAACCGCTGAAGCGCTCGTTCGATCAAATGCACAGCCTCACCTAATGGCAGTTCTGATGGAGCTGTCAGGATGGATTCCACAGAGGTGAGCGCAGCGATCAGACGATCTAACGCGTAGGTTTGCTCAATGGCTTCCGTGGGCGTGCTGTCTGAGGACCAATGATCATCTGGATCGGCTATCAGGCCTTTCAGTAGTCGCTGTTTAGCAGCGATGAGTGTGTGACGGTTACCGGAGAGTCCGCGCCGCGCACCGGATTGAATCAGCCAGCGCTGGATCTGACGTAAATGGTGGTCAGTCAACTTCAGTGATGCTTTCACTGAGGGTTCGCACAGGAATGCAAACAATGGGCCGGCTTTAAATCCAGATTTGGCCATGTCGGAGAGTAGCTGGATTGAAACCACCTCCAGTGGCTGAATGATGAGAGGATCGGGTGCGGTTGACAAGTGCTCTAGCAGATCAGAGTGATGGAAAACACGCTGAACAATGGGTCCATACAGCGCTGGGTTGGGGGTCACAATGTGAAGATCACGAAGGCTTCGGGAAGGATGTTCATTGAACCAATGAGTGATCCAGTGTTTCAGGCGGATGACCTCTTGCGTGGGACTAGTTGCTGCAACCAGAGCCACGGACGAATCCATTGCTATCGGTCGGTGTTGGTTGTCGAACAGAGCCTGTTTGAGTTGAGATAGCCCATGGGTTGGCTGGATGTGGACAAAGCCTTCGATCACATCGCGGTCACCAAGAGCGGAGAGTACCTTGGCTTTTTCACGGCAAAGATCGGCAAGCACGGGATGGGTCTCTGGAAGCTCAAGCGATCCTTGCGTAAACCATAGCGAGGGAGAGGGTGATTGCAAGCAGAGGAAACAGGGCGTGTTGTGCGTCCAGGCTTCGAGTGCTTCAAGCGCTAGCGATGAGAGTCGATCTGGGTTAAAGACGATCACACGACCGACAGTTGCCAAACGTTCGGATGCCGGTTCTTTGATCGCATGGATCATCGACGCATAAGGGGCGTCTGGGAGCAGGGGGCTGATCTGTTGCCAGAGTTTCGCTTGCCAGACCATCTGGGGCGCCGAGGGTCGATGTTGATCCCAATGGAGCAACCAATCGGGACGCTCGATTAAATATCGCTGAAAGAGTTGGAATAGCCGAGTGACTTGTTGCAAATAGTCGGCTTCCTGAAGCTCTGGATTCTGTTCACGCCAGAGCGTTACGATCGACCAGTACAGATCAGAGTCGAGTTGCTCAGTGGGCCTTGTACCGGAGACGTCGAGAATGAAGTCGGTGAGAGTGGTCATTTGGGTGTTGGATAAACTGCCCAGTCGATCAGTCAATTGGATTTGTAACCAACGTCCAGTGTCTTGATTGGGCACGATGATCCAATCTGGAGTCAGTGGCGAGACCTCACTCGGCGACGACAACACACGAGCGACGGTTTCAACCAAAGTGTTTAGATCGTTGGAAAAGACACACTGCATGATTTGATTTCCGCACGTTCGGGCTCTTTACGCAACCACTGTCAACGCGTCACACTGTTTGCTGACAAGGAGACTATATCGTGCCAAATCCATTCGTCGTCGACGACACCCGCATTGCGCAAATGAAACCCTTGATTACGCCCGCGATCTTGTTGGAAGAATTACCCATGACCGACGGAATGATCGAGTCTGTCGCCAAAGATCGTGCGGAAATCGCCGATATCATGCACGGCCGTGATTCAAGACTGGTTGTGGTTGTCGGGCCCTGTTCGATTCATGATCCAGATGCTGCCAAAGAGTATGCCTCTCGTCTCAAGCCGTTGATCGAAACATACAGCGATACGCTGAAAATTGTCATGCGTGTTTATTTTGAAAAGCCTCGGACCATTGTCGGGTGGAAAGGATTGATTAACGACCCGAATCTTGACCAGAGTTTTGCGGTGAATAAGGGGTTACACAAAGCCCGGAGTTTGTTGTGTCACTTGGTGGAACAAGGCATTCCCGTCGGATGTGAATTTTTAGATACCATCAGCCCACAGTTCTTTGCTGATTTAGTCAGCTGGGGAGCAATTGGTGCTCGAACCACTGAAAGTCAGGTCCATCGTGAACTGGCATCTGGTCTATCGATGCCTGTGGGATTCAAAAATGGAACCGATGGTACGATCACGATTGCCACCGATGCTGTTCAAGCTGCCAGCCATCCACACCATTTTCTATCGGTCACGAAACAAGGTGTGGCTGCGATTTTCGGAACCACGGGGAATCCCGATTGCCATGTAATCTTACGAGGTGGGCAGTCAGGGCCGAATTATGAGCGCGCCGAGGTTGCCCCTGTTCTTGAAACACTCCGTTCAAAATCCTTACCTCCTTATCTGATGATCGATTGTAGTCACGGGAATTCGTTGAAAGATCATACTCGGCAGCATTTGGTGGTTGAGAGCGTGCTTCAACAGCGCCGAGAAGCGGACCATGGAATTTTTGGAATTATGATCGAAAGCCATTTAGTCGCTGGGAATCAGCCATTAAAGCCGAACCTGTCCGAGCTCACGTATGGACAATCGGTCACTGACGCATGTATCGGTTGGGCCGAGACAGACGAGTTATTATCCGCAATGCATCAGGACTAGAACTGATTTGCAAGCCAGTACAGCCCAGCCGCGAGACCGGCCGAGGCCGGTACTGTGATTACCCAGGCG
>CAYNQW010000069.1:7400-8919 GCA_964399415.1 uncultured Hyphomicrobiales bacterium | reverse complement strand
GAACGATGGTCGTAAATGAGGAAGAAATCATGGAAAAAAATTCAGTCAGTGGCATCGCCTATAGCGCCGATGAAGCAAAGATTACTCTTGCGGGTCTTGACGATAAACCCGGCGTGGCGGCGACCATTTTCAGCAACCTTGCTGATCACAACGTCAATGTCGATATGATTGTTCAGACCGCGGCCAGCACAAAAGGCAAAACGGACATTACCTTTTCGGTCGCTGGTTCCGAGTTAAGCCGCGCCAAATCAGTGCTTGATGATCTTAAGACTGAAATCGGTCTTGATAACATTCTCACGGAAGAAAATGTCTGCAAAGTATCGGTGGTGGGGATGGCCATGCGGAGCCAGCCGGGGATCGCAAAAACCATGTTTACAACCCTTGCTGAAAAGGGCATCAACATTGAAGTGATCTCAACGTCTGAAATAAAAATCAGCGTTTTGATCAGCCGTGACTATACCGAATTGGCGGTGCGAAGCTTACACACCGCCTTTGGCTTAGATGCAAGTTGATTGTTGCGAATCATACATATTGTTTAATTTTTGAGACAAAACACTATATTTAGTGTGGTAACGCTTGATTAATATTTCGCGCTTGCGAGATGCTCAAAAATTCATCATAAAAAAGTATAAGTCGTTCATAATTATAGTGTTTATGATGCAGACAAATACCAATCAGACCAGCGATGCTACGCTGATGAATGATGGCACGACTCAGGGTGATGAGGGTCGGCAACAGGGCTTTACACGCCATCATATTAATTTCTCCATTGATGAAGACGTAAATTCTAAAGACGATATGTCCAGTGAAATGATGTCTAGCGAAATGGTGCTGAAGAAGATTGGTAAAATTCTTCAAACCGCACGACGTGAGCAAGGCCTAACGCGGCAAGAGATTTCAGCCCAATTGCGTATCCCTGAACGTTACCTAAAAAGCCTTGAAATCGGAAACGCAGACGAATTGCCTGCCATGGCCTATGTGATTGGCTATATTCGCACCTATGCAAATTTCTTGAAATTAAATGCGGCATCACTTTGCGCTGAGTTAAAAACAAGCCTGTCTTCACAAGAAAGCCGCCCCAACTACCACTTCATCAACCAGAAAATTCAAAACAAATCCACTGCAGGCCGGACCGCTTTTGCGGCGTTGGTAGTGGGTGTGGTTTTTTATGGCGGCTGGTATACGATGACCACCGCTCCTTCGGATTCCGACGCTGGCATCACCGCCAATCAAGTTTCTGAAGCGCAGTTTGATACCGTCGCCAATATAGAAATTGATACATCAGCGCAAGTGACCGCTGAAAGCGTTACAGAAGACGTGCTCACCCCAAAGGCAGAGATTGGCAGTGAGGCGGTCTTAGAGGATGCGCAACCGATTGATGCTGATAACACGGCTTCGCCGGAAGCCTCAACACTTCCGGTGGTGGAAACCTCCGAAGTTAAATTGGACGCCGCAACAGCGCCGGAAAAAACCACCACTGATGGTTTGCCCGCTGTGAATACAGACTTGGTGAATACAG
>CAYNQW010000069.1:0-7300 GCA_964399415.1 uncultured Hyphomicrobiales bacterium | reverse complement strand
GTTCTCGCCACCGCCAATAGTTGGGTGGAAGTGACCCGCGCGGATGGCAGTGTCGTCAGCCAACGGCTGATGCGTAAAGGCGAAACCTATATTGTCCCTGGCGGTGAAGATTTATTTTTGACCACAGGCAATGCCGGCGGCCTTGAAATTAAACTGGGCGTTTCGGATGCCATCACCCTTGGCGCTTGGGGTGAGACTTTGAGCGAATTGCCGCTTGATCATACCATCATCAGTCAGCGTTATTAGCGGCTGAAAATTCCCATCATCACCCTATATGAATAGGAGCAATCGCCGATTGTGATTGCTGAAATTCGGACGATACGGTATCAAACAGATATTTCGACATAGGATGACTGGTCATCGGAGCCTGACATGAGCGTAAGACCCTATCGCGATGTTGATCGCCGCAAAACAAGGCAGATCATGGTGGGGTCGGTGCCGGTTGGTGGCGACGCGCCGATATCGGTGCAGACCATGACCAATACCTTGACCAGCGATGTTGCTGCCACCATGGCGCAGATTCACGCGGCGGCGAAAGCCGGTGCGGATATTGTTCGGGTGTCATGCCCCGATGAAGCCAGCACCGCGGCATTGGCGCAAATCACCGCGCAATCGCCTGTCCCCATCGTTGCTGATATTCATTTCCATTATAAGCGTGCCATCGAAGCGGCCGAAGCAGGGGCGGCGTGTTTGCGAATTAACCCCGGCAATATTGGCGCGGCGGATCGGGTGCGCGATGTCGTTAATGCGGCGCGTGATCATGGCTGTTCCATCCGGATCGGTGTTAATGCGGGATCATTGGAGCGCGATTTGCTCGAAAAATATGGCGAGCCTTGCCCTGAAGCCTTGGTGGAATCCGCACTCAATCACGCCAAGATTTTGCAAGATCATGATTTTCATGAATTCAAAATTTCCGTCAAAGCGTCAGATGTCTTCTTGGCGGTGGCGGCCTATTATGGTTTGGCCGATGCGATTGATTGCCCTCTTCATATCGGCATCACGGAAGCAGGTGGGTTGCGCACCGGCACGGTGAAATCATCCATTGGCCTTGGCAATCTTTTATGGGCAGGGATTGGCGATACAATTCGCGTGTCGCTATCGGCGGATCCAGCCGAAGAAGTCCGTGTTGGTTTTGAAATGCTGAAAGCCTTGGGGCTAAGGCATCGTGGCGTTTCCGTGATTTCTTGCCCGTCTTGCGCGCGCCAGCAATTTGACGTCATTGAAACGGTTCGGATCATTGAAGAAAAACTAGAGCATATTGATGAGCCGATCACCGTGTCGATCATCGGCTGTGTCGTGAATGGCCCCGGCGAGGCGCGGGAAACCGATATTGGCCTGACGGGTGGCGGCAAAGATACGCATCAGATTTATCTTTCCGGTCTTGCTGATCATCGGCTAAAAGATGGGGATATTGTCCATCATGTGGTCTCGCTCGTGGAAGAACGCGCCGCCGCCATCAAAGCCGCCCGCGCGGCGGAAGAATCTTAAACCATGCCAAAAGACGCCAATTCTATAGGTGAAAGTCGATATGAGTAAATTGCAATCCCCGCGCGGCACCGCAGATTTAATGCCTGAAGACATGGCTGGTCATCGTCATGTCATGGACACGGCTAAATCTTGCGCGGGGGTTTTTGGCTTTGAAGAAATGGCAACCCCGATCTTTGAATTCACCGATGTCTTTGCTCGGCCTTTAGGGGAATCAAGCGATGTGGTCACCAAAGAAACCTATTCTTTTACCGATCGTGGCGGCGAAGGCTTAACGCTTCGTCCAGAAGGCACGGCTGGGGTGGTGCGGGCGTTGATTTCCGCTGGTCTCACCCAAACACTGCCGCAGAAATTTTATTATCAAGGGCCGATGTTTCGTTACGAACGCCCTCAAAAAGGGCGGATGCGGCAATTTCATCAAGTCGGCGTTGAATTATTGGGCCCGACTTCACCCCTGGCTGATGCTGAAGTGATTGCTCTTGGCGCGATGATGCTGGATCGCTTGGGGGTGTTGGGGGCATGCCGTTTGCACCTCAATTCACTGGGCGACAGCGAAAGCCGGGCGGCTTACCGAACCGCATTGGTTGGGTTTCTCTCAGGCGTCAAAGGGCAATTGTCGGAAGACAGCCAACGTCGATTGGACACAAACCCGTTGCGTATTCTTGACAGTAAAGATGAAGGCGACCGCGCTTTGATTGCCGATGCGCCGTTATTGGGTGATTATCTGAATGACGCGTCAACTGCCCATATTGAACGGGTGATGGAACAATTGGACGCCGCGGGCATTGCTTATGAACGTGACCCGAAACTGGTGCGGGGGCTTGATTATTATTGCCACACCGCGTTTGAATTCATCACCACCGATCTTGGCGCG
Organism: uncultured Hyphomicrobiales bacterium; assembly: GCA_964399415.1. Taxonomy (GTDB): domain Bacteria; phylum Pseudomonadota; class Alphaproteobacteria; order Puniceispirillales; family UBA1172; genus JAGWAQ01. Next base: position 4,941 of record CAYNQW010000069.1, on the reverse strand, counting down.
CAAGGCACTGTTCTCGGCGGCGGGCGCTATGATGGTTTGGCGGAAACGCTGGGCGGTCCAAATGTTGCGGGCGTTGGCTGGGCCGCGGGGGTTGAACGCTTGGCGCTCCTGTCTGGTCAAGCGCCGCGATTGGACGCGCCTTTGGTGTTGATTGCGTTGCCTGATGATCAAGGGCAAATCTCCACAGAAACGCAAATGTTTGCGCTGGCCAATCAATTGCGTCAGCGCGGCGTTCGGGTGGAGATGCCGTTCAGCGGCAATCTTGGCAAACAATTGAAACGGGCGGATAAATTAGGCGCTCGGTTTGTTGGTATTTTTGGCGCCGATGAAGCGGCGCAAAATGCGCTGGTGTTGCGCGATATGCACGACGGCAGTCAGTTCAACCTTGGCCTTGATGCCGCCCTTGAACATCTTTCGACTCTTTTTCAGGATCAATCATGAGCCTCTATGACAACCTTGAGCGGGTCTTAGCCCGGCGTCAGGATATTGAAAATCAATTGGCGCAATCGGCCAATCTTTCTCCCGATGAATTAACCAAACTGTCGCGCGAATTATCGGACTTACGGCCAGTTGCGGAACAGGCGCTGGCGGTCAAAACCATGGCCGCAGATTTGCAAGCGGCAAAACAGATGATTGCGGAAGCGGATGGCGATGCTGAGATTATCGCCATGGCAGAAGAAGAAATCGACAGCATCAGTGATGCTTTGCCAGACGCCGAAAGCGCATTGCAACTCTTGCTCTTGCCGAAAGATAAAGACGATCAGCGCAACGCTATTTTTGAAGTGCGGGCTGGAACAGGCGGCGAAGAAGCGGCTCTTTTTGCCGCTGAACTTTTCAATATGTATCAACGCCTCGCCGCTAAACATGGTTGGCAGTTTGAGGTTATGGAAATTTCTGATACGGGCATTGGCGGCTATAAAGAAGCCACCGCCACGATTGAAGGGCATAACGTCTTTGCGCGATTAAAATTTGAATCGGGCGTTCATCGCGTCCAACGGGTGCCGGAAACGGAAACCGGCGGGCGCATCCATACGTCTGCCGCCACAGTGGCGGTGCTTCCAGAAGCTGAAGATGTTGATATTGAAATCAATGAACAAGATTTGCGGATTGATGTGTTTCGCTCCTCAGGCCCTGGCGGGCAATCGGTTAACACCACCGATTCAGCGGTTCGCATCACCCATATTCCGACGGGCATTGTGGTGAGCCAGCAGGACGAAAAATCCCAACACAAAAACCGCGCCAAAGCGATGAAGATTCTGCGGGCGCGGATTTATGACGCTGAACGTGCGCGCGTCGAAGCTGAACGCGCCGCCTCTCGCAAAGGGCAAGTGGGATCAGGGGATCGGTCGGAACGCATCCGCACCTATAATTTCCCGCAAGGCCGGGTGACGGATCACCGGATTAATCTAACGCTCTATAAACTTGACCGCATTCTAGCGGGCGAGGCTTTGGATGAGATCATCGACGCCTTGATTATGGAAGATCAGGCCGCCCGCCTTGCTGAAGCCACGGAACATGGTGAATAATTCAACATCGGCGGCGGCAGTCTTAGCGGATATTGCCGCGCGCCTGCCGGATAATGGGCTTGATGATCGCCGCCGCGATGCGCGTCATCTTTTGGCAATGGCGCTAGGCCGTTCGGCTCCCGTGCTTCCCCATGAAGAGGTGGAGGTTTCCGATGAACAGCAAGATCATCTTCAGCGCTTGATGGATCGCCGCATCAAGGGGGAGCCAATATCGCGCCTTCGCGGTTATCGCGAGTTCTACAGCCTTGAGTTCAAAATCAATCCCGCCACGCTTGACCCCCGCGCCGATAGCGAAACGCTGGTTGACGCGGCGTTGCGGATTCTGAACAAGGCCGATTGGTTAGAACCGCGTGTGCTTGATTTGGGGACAGGAAGCGGTTGTTTGCTGTTGGCTATTTTGGCGAATGTTTCGGCGGCGTCAGGCCTGGGCGTTGATGTGCAAGAGGCAGCGGTGGAAATGGCGATGCAAAATGCGCAATCGCTCGGCTTGGCATCACGGACAAGGTTTCAGGCTGGATCATGGGATGATGGCCTTGAGGGTCAATTTGATCTGGTGATCAGCAATCCGCCTTATATTCCTCGTTCGGATATTGCCGATTTGATGGATGAAGTCAGGCTTTATGATCCGATGCTGGCGCTAGATGGCGGCGATGATGGGCTTGACGCATGGCGTGCTCTCGCGCCGGTGATCGCCCGTCGGCTTCTTCCTCATGGCGCCGCTCTTGTAGAGATTGGCCTTGGTCAAGGCGAAGATGTCGCCCATATTTTTGCGCTTCACGGTTTGAAACTTACCCATCAATGGCCTGATTTGGCCGGGGTTGTCCGATGCCTGCAATTTGCGCTGAAATAATTTCTTATATAATAACTTGAAATAATGCTTGAAATGCGTGGGATGATTGGTAAGTTGTGTCTGTTGAAAATATTCAACACTTCCACAACATGCGAGAATATGCCAAGGCGCCGTGTGTTTGGGCTTTTCCATTAACAAATTGACAGTTTATCCAGATGAGACAAACCGGAAAGAACAATCGCCAGCGTGGCCGTGGCCGTCGCAACGGTCATAGCGGCGGGCAGATCAACCGCAATACCACTATTGATAGCAACGGGCCTGATGTTCGCATCAGAGGCAACGCGCAGCAATTGCACGAAAAATACATTGCCCTTGCCAATGATGCTTCTGCTGCGGGTGAGCGCATCCAAGCCGAAGCGTATTTTCAGTTTGCGGATCATTATTTTCGCGTTAATGCCGCCATCATCGCGGCGGCGGAAGAACGCCGTGACCGGCATCAAGATAATGGCAATCGTTCATCGTCAGATGATAAGTCTGATGAGGATAATGCCTCTGAGGCTCAAGCTAAGAACGATGATCAAGACAGCGATCAGGCTGAAGAGGCTGAAGACAATACCGGCGATGATGATGTTGCATCTCGCCCTGCCGAAACAGGTGATGAGGAAGACAACGCCGTCGATGTGGCGGTTTAGGCCTATCAACAATAAAAACACTGAAAGCCGCGGTATCGTCCGCGGTTTTTTATTCAAGGCGTTGGGGGTGGTGAGCCGGTTGGATGGCCGCGAGGTTAATCGGAAGCCACGCGATTGATGCCATAGGCCTGCAATTCATCGTCAATCGACGCCAGGGATAACTCGAAGGGATCACGCTCAGCGTCAGGCATGCTTTTGCCTGCGGGCAAACGGACGGTCATGGGGTTGGTTTTCCGGCCATTGACTAAGATTTCATAATGCAAATGTGGTCCCGTGGATCGGCCAGTATTGCCGACATAACCAATCACTTCCCCTTGATTGACCCGCTCACCTATGCTGACGCCGCGGGCGATGCCGGATAAATGGGCATAGGCGGTCTTATAGGTGGAGTTGTGGCGGATGCGAATATAGCGGCCATAACTGCCATTCCATCCGGCGGCTTCGATCGTCCCGCTACCAGCAGCCATGATCGGCGTGCCTTTCGGGGCGGCAAAATCAACCCCTTGATGCAGTTTTGAATAACCAAGCACGGGGTGGCGCCGCTTGCCATAGCCGGAAGATAGCCGGGCGCCATTGATCGGCGTCCGCATCAAGGTGCGCGAGGCGGAATTGCCTGCCCGATCATACCAGCCCATTGTGCCATCAGCGTGTTCATGGCGATAGAATTCAATCCGGTCGCCAGATAAGGTCATGGAGACATAGCGCAGATCGCTGCCGAATTTTGTTTTTCCGGTGAGAAGATCACGCTTGCTGTCAAACAACACTTCAAAGCGATCGCCTTTTTGAATTTCACGTTGGAAGTCGACCGAAAAACTAAGCACTTGGACAAAGGTGTTAAAGACGTCTTCGCTCATGCCGGCCTTTTTGCTGGCGGTGTAAAGCGATGAGGTGATCTGGCCTTGGGAAAATGTCGTGAAAGTTTCAATGGGGCGGGCGCTGAGTTGGCTGGCCCAGCCGCCGTCTTCGGTTTGGTAAAGCGTCAAATCATAATCGTCTTCCACCGCCAAACGAAAAGCCCCGCCTTGCCCATCGACAGGGGCGATGGCGTCTAAGGTCAGGCCAATGGGCAGGCTTCGCATCGAGCGATGATTGGCGACAATGCGAATGGCATTATGGGCGCTTTCGGCGCTAAAGCCGGCGCGATTCAGCATCGTGGCGAGGCCTTCGCCGGATCGCAGGGTGATGGTTTGTGATTCGGTGTGCGGGGCGCCAAAACGTTCTTCATAAAAGGCATCAAGCGTGATAGCGGTTTTGGGATAAAGTGACCGCCGATCAGGACGCGATTCGGGCAGCAGCATCTCTTCGGGTGCTTCAGGCAAGAATAGAATCGGGTCAGGACGCTCGGTGGGGGCAATAATCACCGATGTTTGCGACAAGTTAATTTTCGGTTCTTGCTTGTCCCAATCAATGGCAAGACCATAAGCCAAAGATGACATGCCAAAACTCATCACCAGTGACGCGGCAATGACATGGGGCTGGCATAAGTCCTTAACCCCGCGAAAACCCTTGAGTTTTGCTGAGGTGTCTTTGATGGTTGTCGCAAGTGTCATCGGCGCTGGTATCGCATCTAATTTCAAAGGTTATATGATAAACGATCACTCTATATATAGGAATCCCTTATTTTTTCAAAATCTAAGATCGAAATTCGTCAAAAATATGCGCGCATCAGCACGATTTCGCTTTTCTTTTAGGGAAAACTCGCTATAAGAAAGTTTATGAGACATTATTGATCTGGTTAACGATTGTTAAACAAATCTTCCGGTCTCATTTTCAACGGAAAACCTGCGAAAACCGAGCCGCAAATGCGGTGTTTTATGCGCCGTTGAAAAAAAGTTTAAAAAACCTGAAAAAAAGTGATTTTTAGGTTTGACAGTGGTCGAGAGTGTCTCTATAACCCGCTCTCACGTCACCGGAAACGGTGGCTCGCTTTTTG
>CAYNQW010000068.1:0-9010 GCA_964399415.1 uncultured Hyphomicrobiales bacterium | reverse complement strand
CGATTTTTGCCCTTCGATTTCATCCATCACCTGACCAAGCAATGCCGCTGGCAAATCAAGATAAACCCCGCCGGGACGACCAGAAACCGCCGCTCTGATGGCACGGGCGACACCGATGCCAATGTCTTGAGCATGCAGGATGCGATACGCCGCTTTACATAGAGGCTTTGCGATCGCCAATTGATCCATTTCTTCGTAATCGCCCTGTTGCAAATCAACAATCTCACGTTCAGAAGAACCGCTGATCAAAATCATGGGGAAACAGTTGGTGGTCGCGTTGGCCAATGCCGTCAAACCATTGAGGAAGCCCGGGGCAGAAACCGTCAGACAGACGCCGGGCTTTTTGGTCAGATAACCTGCGATGGAAGCCGCGTAACCAGCATGCTGTTCGTGGCGAAAAGACAACACACGCATCCCTTCGGCCTGCGCCATCCGACCTAAATCGGTAACTGGAATGCCGGGCACTCCATAGATGGTATTGATGCCGTTCATTTTCAGCGCATCAATAATCAGATGAAAGCCGTCGGTTAAGTTTTGAGTTTCTGCTGCTGCCATTTCATTAGGGCTCATGATTTTCTCCCACCATTAAGCGATAAATTGAGATTCGCTTGATCGAGTTTTTTCTGGGTTGCTAAGTTTTCAAGACGCGTCCACCGCTCATTAATATGATCGTGCAAACGCATGGTATGTTCGCGCACAAGCCGTGATGCCAATTCTGAATCACGCGCCTCTAGCGCTTCGATAATTTCCATATGATCGGCGACCGAACGGGTGACGCGATTGTTTTCACCAAGCGCGCGCCGTCGAACCGCGTTCATATGCATAAAAAGACCATCAGCCGTGGTCTTTAACAATTCGCATCCTGACAATTCAAGAATGGATTGATGGAATTTGATGTTCGCGTCGGAATATTCGCCCAATTCGGCTTTTTTAGCGGTTTCGCTATTGGTCATGGCAAATTTTCGCAACGCCGCCAAATCAGCATCGCTGGCCAATTGCGCGGCCATATGCGCCGCCATTGATTCCAGCGCCGCCCAAGTCACCACCATCTCTAAAATCTCTTTTAAGGATTTGCGGTGAATAAATACACCTTTGCGCGGCAGAATTTCCACCAGCCCATCTTGCGCCAATCGCGCCAAGGCTTCACGGATCGGGGTGCGGGAGATGCCCAATTGATCGGCAAGTTTTCGCTCATCCAAGCGAAGGTCTTGCTCCGAATCATAAATGTCTAAAGCCTGGATGCTGTCGCGCAGCACCTCATAAATATGGTCTTTCAATGTGAAATTGATGACCACAGGCTTGAGATTAACATCAACCAAATTATACCCCCATTTCAACCTTCTTGTGGTTTGTGTATGGCTGATTTCCAACACTTTTTTTGTTTTTGACTGGTTAATTGTGATTGAATTTTTCACGTCTTAATCAGCCGTTATCTGGTATACCTTACACCTACCAAAACATCGGTCAAGCCTAATTATTTTCAAATTCCGAGAAAAAATTCTTCTTTACAGAACTGGCATCTGGTATACCATATTCAAAATAACATTACTTTCAGGCGTTGCTTTTCTTTTTTCAGATCATGAATTCATCTAAAAAAATCAAACTAAGCGCTTATTATTTTTGAGTTCGGGGGGTATAGTTTAAATGTTGTTAATGATCGACTTTGCCAAAACCCCAATAATTCAACAAACCAATCAAGCCATTGTCTGTGCTGACATCACGTCAGTTTAACTCAAAGGAGGGAAGCAACAGATGAATATTCATGAGTATCAGGCCAAACAAGTCCTTAAGGGCTTTGGTGCGCCTGTCGCCAATGGTGTCGCCATCACCGCGCTGGATCAAGCCGAAGCCGCGGTGGACGCCCTGCCTGGACCGGTTTGGGTCGTCAAAAGCCAAATCCATGCTGGCGGCCGCGGCAAGGGCAAATTCAAAGAACTTGCCGATGACGCCAAAGGGGGCGTTCGCGTTTCTTTCTCTCGTGATGAAGCCCTTGCGAACATTCGTGAAATGTTTGGCAAGACACTCATCACCAACCAGACCGGCGCTGCAGGCAAGCAAGTCAATCGCCTTTATATTGAAGATGGCGCTGATATTGATCGTGAATTGTATCTGTCAATTTTGGTGGATCGCGAAACCAGCAAAGTCAGTTTTGTGGTCTCCACTGAAGGCGGGATGGATATTGAAACCGTTGCTCATGATACGCCTGAAAAAATCACCACCATCGGCATTGTCGCTTCCAAAGGTTGCACCGATGCGGATGCGGCGGCTTTGGCGGATGCGCTGAAACTAGAAGGCAGCGCTCGCGAACAAGGCACGGCGCTCTTCAAGAATCTCTATGAGGCTTTCACCAGCAAAGACATGAGCCTACTTGAGATTAACCCGCTTATCGTCACCAAGGCGAATGATGTGCAGGTGTTGGATGCCAAAGTGTCTTTTGATGGCAACGCGCTCTTCCGTCATCCTGATATTATGGAACTTCGTGATTTAACCGAAGAAGACGAAAAAGAAATCGAAGCCTCGAAATATGATCTGGCCTATATCGCCCTTGACGGTGAAATTGGCTGCATGGTCAATGGCGCAGGCTTGGCCATGGCGACCATGGATATCATTAAACTTTATGGCGCTGAGCCTGCCAACTTCCTTGATGTGGGCGGCGGTGCTACCACGGAAAAAGTCACCGCGGCGTTTAAGATCATCACCGCTGACCCGAATGTGAAGGGTATTTTGGTTAATATCTTTGGTGGGATCATGCGCTGTGACGTGATCGCCGAAGGTGTTGTGCAAGCTGCTAAAGACGTGCAATTAACGGTGCCATTGGTGGTTCGCCTCGAAGGCACGCGCGTTGATGAAGGCAAAGCTATTCTCTCAGAAAGTGGCCTCAATCTCATTGCCGCCAATGATCTCGATGATGCGGCACAAAAAATTGTCAAAGCGGTGAAAGGTTAAGACCATGTCTATTCTGATCAATAAAGATACGAAAATCATTGTTCAGGGTCTGACGGGGAAAACCGGGACCTTCCATACCGAACAAGCGCTTGCTTATCACGGCACCCAGATGGTGGCGGGGACGCATCCGAAAAAGGGTGGCGAATCTTGGACCGCCGCTGACGGAACAAGCCTGCCGCTTTTCGCCACGGTCGCTGAAGCAAAAGCCGAAACCGGCGCCAACGCTTCGGTCATCTATGTGCCGCCTGCCGGCGCCGCGGCGGCTATTCTGGAAGCCATTGACGCTGGCATTGAATTGATCACCTGCATCACCGAAGGCGTGCCGGTTCAAGACATGGTCAAGGTGAAGGAAAGGCTTGATGCCTCTTCTTCACGGTTGATTGGGCCAAACTGCCCGGGTTTGCTGACCCCTGAGGAATGCAAAATTGGCATCATGCCAAGCAGCATTTTCCGCAAAGGGTCTGTTGGCGTGTTGTCCCGTTCTGGGACGCTCACCTATGAAGCGGTTTACCAAACGTCGATGGCTGGCCTAGGGCAATCCACCGCTGTAGGCATTGGCGGTGATCCGGTCAAAGGCACGGAATTCATTGATGTGCTGGATATGTTCCTCAGCGATGATCAAACCGAATCTATCATCATGATCGGCGAAATTGGCGGTTCTGCGGAAGAACAAGCCGCGCAATTCCTGATTGATGAAGCCAAGAAGGGGCGCTCAAAGCCCACGGTCGGCTTCATTGCAGGCCGCACCTCTCCTCCAGGACGCACGATGGGCCATGCTGGCGCGGTGATTTCTGGCGGTAAAGGCGGGGCCGAAGATAAGATTGCAGCCTTGCAAGAAGCCGGAGTAAAGGTATCTCCCTCACCTGCTCAATTGGGCGAAACGCTCGTTAAACTTCTTGGCTAGGTTTCAATAACTGATCTTCCTTCAATCCTTAAAACTTAGGGCGGTAAAAATACCGCCCTATTTTTTTGGCCTCAACAAAGCCTGATGTAAAATCGAAGGTGTTTGATCATTAGGCGCTTTTTGACAACGACAAATCGGCGGCTTCATTGGCCATCAAGCGCGCATTCACCCGCGAGACCACGTTATCCACCGTGTCGTTCTGCATGCCAAGATGACGGCCTATTTCCTGCACCAACAGGTCAACACGTTCAATTTTGGTGGCACCGCTGGCAATCGCGCGCGCGGCAGAAGACGGCTTGAGCAAGCCAAGCGCCGCATTGGCGTATTTTTCAAACGGCACTTGATCTTTAGGATCAGCCCCCAAATGTTGAGCCAAGGCATCCACCCAAGCATACATCGCCGTCGACGCTTCCAAGTCGCCATGCACCGCGTCACGGATCGGTTGCTCGCCTTTGGTGAGAACACAACGATAATTCCCCGTCAGCAACATGCTCCATTTTGCCATTGGCACGAATAAACTGTCATGGGTGCGAAGTTTAACCGGCACGTCTTTGCCATCAACAGTGACCGCCGCGATATCCGCTTCCAATTGGCGCAACATCGCGCTGTGTTGAGGATGAGCAAAATCAGCCGCTTTGAAATTGGTGGGCAAACCAACATGCAAGACATTCGTGCCTTCTTCTGGTGGACGGAAGGCTTGCGGGTCAGGGCTGCACAAGGACATCAGGTCTGGGTCAAACTCATCCCAGACGCTGGCATCATCAAAACAATTTTCGAGATTCATCGCGGCCAGCGCTGGTATCCGCTTCAGATACGGCAGGGGCGGCATATTCATAATCGACAAGCATGGCTTACGCGAAGCCGCGATGCGCGACATCAAATCACGAACAGGCCCAGAAGAATATTGCGGCTCCTGCATGGCCAGCGCGATCAGGTCATAATCTTCAGGCTTGGCCTCTTCGGGCGTCACGGCATCAACATGGCCAGGCAGATCCTTGGAAAAGAACGAACGATGCTCGTCTTCATCGCGCAGTTTGATCCGCACTTCCGTGCCTTCTTTATTGATCAAATCAGCAGAATTGCGGCGGCAGATCAAGGTCACATCATGGCCAGCCATTAACAATTTTGTCGATAGGAGAGACCCGTAAGAGGCGCCAAGAATAAGAATACGCATGTTTCTGCCCTTTCTTTGTTAAGTCTTTGATACCGATGATACGCTTACCGATTCGCTGTATCTCACAAGAATTCATAGCGAAATAAAGAAGAGGCGGCGAGGAAAAAAGTGAAAGAGTGATAATTGTAAATTATTTACAAAATTCAATTAACAAGATTTTGTTACATTGCCATCCGCCGCGAAGATGGGTATGAACGAACAGAATAGAAACCCAGACCATCCTTTTGCGCGAGGCGTTCCATGACCTTACCGACCACCATGACCGTAATTGAAATGACCGAAGCTGGCGGCCCTGATGTGTTAGTGCCGGGGCAACGTGACGTGCCGGTTTGCCGTGATCACGAGGTCTTGATCAAGGTGCATAGCGCAGGGGTGAATGGTCCTGATCTGGTGCAACGGCGCGGGCATTATCCGCCGCCAAAAGGCGCATCTGACCTCCTTGGCCTCGAAGTGTCTGGTGAAGTGGTGGCGATGGGACGCACCGTGTCGCGCTGGGCGCTGGGGGATACGTTGATCGCCCTGACCAATGGCGGCGGCTATGCCGAATATGTAGCGGTGGATGCTGACCATTGCTTGACCATTCCCCATGGCGTTTCCATGACCGATGCCGCAGGCTTGCCTGAAACTTATTTCACGGTTTGGAGCAATGTGTTCATGGGACAGACCATCAAGGCCGGTGAAAATTTTCTGGTGCATGGCGGTGCGGGCGGGATCGGCGCCACCGCAATCCAGATTGGCACGGCTTTGGGCATGAAGGTTATCACCACGGCTGACGGAGAAGAAGCTTGCCAATTTTGCCGCGACCTTGGCGCATCAATCGCGGTTGATTTCCGTAACGAAGATTTTGTTGAGATCACCCGCGAGGCCGGAGGCGCCAGCATCATACTTGACATCATTGGCGGGGATTATATCGCGCGCAACATCAAAGCCGCCAAAGCCGATGCTCGCCTTATCCACTTGGCCTTTAACAAAGGCTCAAAAGTTGACATTGATTTGATGCCGATGATGCTGAAACGCTTGACGCTGACCGGCTCAACCCTTCGCTCACGTCCTGATGATTTTAAGGCCGCGGTTGCGCGTGATTTGAAAAAAATGGTTTGGCCGTTTTTTGCGCCATCGTCATCCTTCCCCATGCAAGTCACGACGTTCAAGACTTTTCCGCTGGCGGAAGCCGCTGACGCCCATCGCTTGATGGAATCAGGTCATCAGCGTGGTAAAATCCTACTTCAGGTCTGATCGCGCCTTAGCCGTCATAGCGTGTCCCGCCGCGACGATTGGGATCAATCGTTAATTCACTCATCAACGGCTGATGGGCACGCTGAGAACAGCCTTCCCTTGGGCATAGATGACAATTGATGCCGATGGGTGAAAAGTCCTTTTTGCCCTGAAGCGAATAGGGTTCAGCATAGATCAAATCATCGCAATGCGCCACGCTGCACCCTAAAGACAAAACCAATCGCCGGTCTTGCGTATCGCGGCTAAAGGCTGGCCGTTCGGTGGTGCGGCTGATGGTGAAAAACCGCTCACCATCCGGAAGTTCGACAAATTGCGGGATAATGACGCCAGGCGTCCGGAAAGCGGTGTGCAAATTCCACACCGGGCATGAGCCGCCAAATTCGGCGATTTGGAAACTGGTGGCGTTGAAACGCTTTGAGACATTCCCCGCCTTATCCACGCGCAGGAAGAAAAACGGCACGCCGCGCTGACCATCTTGTTGCAACGTCGTTAGCCGATGGCAAACCTGCTCAAACGAGACTTCAAATCGCGCCGCCATGCGGTCAATATCATAGCGGGTATCCTTAGCCATTTTCAAAAACGCCTCATAAGGCATCAATAAAGCCGCGGCAAAATAATTGGCCAATTCGACTTGGCATCGTTTGATCACCGCCTGACGTTCATCGGGAATCCGCGCCGCAATCTTTTCAAGCACGTCTCCATATTCAACAAAGCAAAGCACATGCGCCAATTGAAAGACCTTATTAATGTGATCAAGACCTTCCGACAACCGGATGACCTTGGCGGTATCATCATAGATGCGCAAGGTCTCGCCCATCTCTTCCACCGCCGTGACTGCAACGTTGATATGGTGTTTTTTGGCCAGCCGTTGCTTGAGGCTGACAAAAATCACCTCACTTTCATCGGCAAGCAGTTTATTGGTTTTATTGGCGGCTTTTTCCAACTCCGGAAAATAATTGGAATTGTTGCGAAAGAAGTCGTGGATAACGGTTTCCGGTGATGACGCCAACAATTCGTCCGGCATACGCTCATTGCCAATCCGCATCATGTTTTCCAGCAGATTGCGATATTCACCATGCATTTTCAAAAAATGCGCCACCAAATTAGGGGCGTTGTCGATGGCGGCACGCAATTCCCGCGGATCAACGGGCATATCTCCAAATATCGGGTCTTTGATCGCCGCCCTCAAATCATCAAAGGATTTGTTATCGACATCATTGACCAAGTCTTGCCAATCAACGCCATAAGCCTCAAGCAAGCCCACCAACACCCGCACCGACAAACTGCGCTGGTTATGTTCCATCAAATTGACATAAGCAGCACTAACACCAAGGCGTGTCGCCATATCCGCCTGCGTGTGGCCATGGTCACGTCGAAGCTGCCTTAATCTTGGGCCAACAAAGGTTTTCATGGCACCCTCATAATATTAACAACTTAACAAATATATCATTTGTTTTGTTAACTTCAAACACATTTACACTAATTATCGTGCAATCGTCCTTTTTTCCTGACAGGTTGAGTTCAAGACGTAATTGTCATTCACATTCAGAGTTGGAGAAAAACAATGACCGGATTCAAATGTCTCGCTGTCCCAGGCCCAACCAATATGCCTTTCGAGGTTCGTCAAGCCATGGATGTGCCGCTTGAAGACCATCGCGCCCCTGACTTTCCTGAATTCACCATGCCGCTTTTGGCGGATCTCAAAAAAGTATTCCGCACGGAAAATGGACAAGTGTTTGTTTTTCCCGGTTCTGGCACGGGCGGATGGGAATCCGCCATTGCCAATACCTTGAGTGCTGGCGACAAAGTCTTGACCGCGTCTTTTGGTCAGTTTTCATTCCTTTGGGTTGATATGTGCCGCCGCTTTGGCCTTGATGTCACCAATATTGATGTTGAATGGGGGAGAGGCGTGCCAATGGCTGAATACCGCGCCGCCCTTGAAGCCGATCAATCCCATGCCATCAAAGCGGTGCTTGTCTGTCATAACGAAACCGCAACAGGCGTTACCAGTTCCATCAAAGCGGTGCGTGACCTGCTTGATGAGATTGGTCATCCCGCTCTGCTGTTTGTCGATGGCGTCAGTTCTGTGGGATCGCTTGATTTTCGTATGGATGATTGGGGGGTCGATGTGGCGGTTGCTGGCTCGCAAAAAGGCTTCATGCTGCCGACAGGTCTTGCCATTGTTGGGGTCAGTCAAAAAGCGCTAGCCGCACGCAACACCTCTGATCTACCTGTTTGCTTCTTCAGTTTTGACGATATGATCAAAGCCAATAGCACTGGGTATTTCCCTTATACGCCTGCAGTAACATTGCTTCGGGGCTTGCGTGCCTCGGTTGATATGCTGCTGGCGGAAGGCATGGACAACATTGTTCGTCGCCATCATCACTTGGCCGAAGGCGTGCGTCAGGCGGTATCGGCTTGGGGTTTGACCAATTGCTGTCAAGACGCGCAATGGCATTCTGACACCGTCACCGCCATCAAAGTTGGCGAAGGTTTTGATGCCAATGACGTGATCAAATCCGCTTATTATAAGTTCAACACATCGCTTGGCGGTGGTCTTAGCATTCTCAATGGCAAGGTTTTCCGCATTGGTCATTTGGGTTGGCTCAATGAGATCATGGTGCTGCAAGCCTTGGGCGGGGTAGAATTGGCCATGCGTGATGTTGGCATTCCGTTTACCGCTGGTGCGGGTGTGGGCGCAGCGGTGGATTACTACACCAGCCGTGAGCAAGCCGCTAAGGTCGCCGCTG
>CAYNQW010000067.1:0-9020 GCA_964399415.1 uncultured Hyphomicrobiales bacterium | reverse complement strand
GAAAACCGGCAAGGGTGAAAGCCCTTCGTGGGTTCGAATCCCACCCCCTCCGCCACGCTTAATTATTCTTAATGATGCGGCGTTCGTATAATGGTAATACCCTAGCCTTCCAAGCTAGAGCCGCGGGTTCGATTCCCGCACGCCGCTCCATTCTCTTTCCATCTTAATAAAAAACTCAGCGGCTCTTGATTATTGAGTCTAACCGCCCCATTCGCGTTGGATGTCAGCACTATCATCAGGCGAATAAAGGTGTTGTCGCAAGTCATTAAATTCGGCACCGGAGATCAGTTGTTTGATCGCCCAGATGCTAGTTGCTTTTATCACATCATTTTTATGATAAAGATATTCTTTTAATATATTGATATATATTGAATTATCGGAATTTCCTGCCGCGATAATCACGTTGCGTTTGAAATTGATGAAGCCTGCTCTTCGTATCGGTGTTCCTGCGAATCTTTGCTTAAATTCGCCCTCATCCATGGCCAGCAAATTCGAAAGTGGCGGCAATATTAAATCCGCCTTGGCTTGCAATTTAGCCTCCTGCCCCAAAGAGGCAAATCGATTCCAAGGGCAGACCGCCAAGCAATCGTCACAGCCAAAAATACGGTTGCCCATTGGGGCGCGGAATTCTTCGTCAATCAGGCCATCATGCTCAATCGTTAGATACGAAATGCACCGCCTTGCATCGAGTTGATACGGCGCAGGAAAAGCCTGAGTGGGGCAAATGTCCAAGCATTGGGTGCAACTGCCGCAATGATCATCTTGATGAAATTCACCATCCGTCCAATCGGCATCAGTGAGGATAACGCCAAGAAACAACCAAGACCCATAGGATCGAGACACTAAATTGGTATGTTTCCCTTGCCAGCCTAACCCCGATGCCGCCGCCAAGGGTTTTTCCATCAGCGGCGCGGTATCGACAAAAACTTTTACCGCTACTCCTTCTCTAGCGGCAATGCGTCCAGCGATTTGTTTGAGTTTGCCTTTAATGACGTCATGATAATCTCGGCCACGGGCATAAACAGAAATATTGCCCCCGTCTTTCGCCTTTAGATTGTCCATGGGGTCATGATCAGGGCCATAATTCATCACCAAGATGATGGCCGTTTTGGCTTGATCCCACATGGCTTTGGGGGCGACACGTCGCGCTTTTGTTTCAACCATCCATGACATGCTGGCGTGATGATCTTGATTAAGAAATGCGGTCAGCCGTTCCTCAAGCATAGGGTTGGTGGATGCGCTGGTAAAAGCAATGTCACCAAACCCTTCGGCGAGCGCATCAGCACGGATACGCTGGCGAATGCGATTGATTTGCTCTGAGTTGGATCGAGTCATGTCATATCTTGACGCAAAATCAAACCAAAGACCAGCCTGACGCCCAAATGAAAAGGCTTAAATCGGCTCTATATCCCCGCTGTTATAGCGTTCGTGAAAATCATGTTGATAGGCATCAAATTGGCCTTCAGCAATCGCATCCCGCGCGCCACGGGTTAAATCTTGATAATACGTGATGTTATGGCGCGACAGCAGCATCAACCCCAAAACTTCCTCGGCTTTAAACAAGTGATGCAAATACGCGCGGCTGTATTTGGTGCAGGCTGGGCAAGAACAATCTTCATCCAATGGCCTTGGGTCATCTGCATGACGTGCGTTTTTGATGTTAACGCTACCTCTTCGGGTAAAAGCTTGACCGGTTCGCCCCGAACGGGTTGGCATCACGCAATCAAACATATCAATGCCGCGAGCAATCCCGCCAATAATATCCGCAGGTTTGCCCACCCCCATGAGGTAGCGAGGCTTATCGGCTCGCATCAAAGGGGTGGTGACTTCTAAGGTTTCGAACATAGCCGCTTGCCCCTCACCCACCGCAAGACCGCCGACCGCATAACCTTCAAAATCAAGAGCTTCGAGTGCCGCCACGCTTTCGGCGCGTAAATCTGGATAAATAGACCCTTGAACAATGCCAAATTGCCCATAACCAGGGCGATGGACAAAGGCTTCTCGACACCGCTTTGCCCAACGCATCGACATGCGCATGGATGATGCCGCCACGTCCTTTTCCGCGGGAAAAGGAGTGCATTCATCAAAGGCCATGGTGATGGTGGCATCAAGCATTCGCTGAATATCGGTGGAGCGTTCTGGCGTCAGGCGATGTTTTGAACCATCGAGATGCGAGCGAAAGGTGACGCCATCATCGTCAATATCGCGCAAATCCCCAAGAGACATCACTTGAAATCCACCTGAATCGGTCAAAAGAGGGCCATCCCAACCCATCATTTTCCGAACACCGCCCAAACGCTCGACACGCTCAGGTCCAGGCCGCAACATGAGGTGATAAGTATTGGCCAAAATAATCATCGCCCCTGTAGCCCAAACTTCATCCACCGTCATGGCTTTGACCGTAGCGGCTGTGCCAACCGGCATGAAGACAGGCGTTTGGATCACCCCATGGGCGGTTGTGACTTCCCCGCGCCGTGCCATGCCATCCGTGGTTTTGAGATCAAACTTAAATTCAGTCATCAGCGCGCTCCATTAAGCAAGCGTCTCCATAGGAAAAAAACCGATATGATTCCGCAATAGCATGGGCATAGGCTTTTTCGACAAAGTTTTTTCCCGCAAAGGCAGAAATTAGCATCAACAAGGTTGATTTTGGCAGGTGAAAATTGGTCAGCAACATATCGACAACACCAAATTGAAACCCAGGGAAAATAAACAAATCTGTTTCGGCTTGATAGGGCTGGATATCGCCATGGTCACGCCAGCAACTTTCGAGAATACGCAGTGAAGTTGTCCCCACGCAAATCACCCGCCCGCCTGCGGCTTTAGTGGAATTGATTAATTTTGCAGTGTCTTCGGTAATCTCACCCCATTCGCTATGCATTATATGCTCGCGAATATCATCGACTTTGACCGGCAGAAATGTTCCCGCCCCCACATGGAGCGTAACCTGCGCCAAGGTGATGCCCTTGGCTTCTATGGTTTGAATGAGGTCAGGGGTGAAATGCAGCCCTGCGGTTGGTGCCGCCACCGCGCCATTATGGGCGGCAAACATGGTTTGATAGTGATCAGCGTCATCCGCCCGAACACCATCAGGACGCGGGATATAAGGCGGCAAAGGCATTACCCCTGTTTGCTCTAACGCCGCATCAAGCGCCTCGGCTTGATGATTGAACAACAGGCCGCGTTCACCATCATCGCCAATAAAATTGACCTCGGCAGAAAGATGATCGGAAAAATCTATCCGGTCACCAAGCCGAAGTTTTTTTGCCGGTTTTGCAAAACAGCGCCATTCATCCACATCAAGCCGGCGATGAAGCGTGACCTGAATACGCGCCTCGCCACGTTTTCCAGTAAGACGCGCGGGCAAAACACGGGTGTTATTGACAATCAACAAATCCCCCGCCTGAAAGCAATCTGGTAAGTCTGCAATCACACGATCGGTCAATTTGCCACCGCGCATATCAAGCATCCTAGCGGCAGATCGAGGGGAAGCCGGTTCCGCAGCAATCCGCTCCGGTGGAAGATCATAGTCAAAGTCACTAAGCCGCATTGGTTTGCCTAGAAAATCTGGACAACGCCCACCACAAGCCCATCATCATTGGTGACAACAAGGCATTGAATACGGGCTTCTTGCATGCGATCTTCGGCTTCTCCCATGCTGGCATTCGGCTTAATGGTAAGAGGATGGGTGCTCATCACATCCGAGGCTTTGGTCTTGAGCAGATTATCTTGTTCAATCAGCGCGCGACGCAAATCACCATCGGTAATGATGCCTTCAAGATGCTCTGGGGTGCCGACCAAAGCCAATCCAAGCCGAGCCTTGGTCATGGTGATAATAACGTCTTGCATTTGATCGCCGGTTTCAACAAAAGGCAAATCTTTCGCCACCATGTGATCGGCCACGGTGGAAAGAAGGCGCCGCCCAAGCGATCCCCCGGGATGGGTTGCGGCAAAATCTTCTGGTTGAAAACCACGTTTTTCCATAAGCGCAATCGCCAAGGCATCACCCATCACCAGTGTCATCAACCCTGACGTGGTGGGGGCTAAATTTAACGGGCAGGCTTCACGATCCACCGCAATATCCAAGGTGACATGAGCGTGCTTTGCCATTGTGGATTCTTTATGCCCGGTCATGGCGATAATTTTAGCCTCTAGCCTTTTAAGTGGGGGCAACAGTCGAATAATTTCTTCGGTCTCACCAGAATTTGAAATGAGGATGATGGTGTCGCCATGACGGACTTTACCAAGATCGCCATGAATCGCTTCCGCCGGATGAAGAAAGATAGAAGGCGTGCCAGTCGACGCTAATGTCGATGAGATTTTGCGGCCAAAAAGTCCAGATTTTCCCATGCCGCAAACAATGACGTGATTGGATGACGCCATCATCATATCGACAGCCTCTTCAAAATGAGCGTCAAGACCTTGGGTAAATTGGTCAATTGCTGTTTTGTAAATTTCGCCCATTTTGCGGGCTGACGTGAGCGCGTCTTGCATGGTCATCCTCGAAACAAATCTCTTGCGGTTTTAGCGGTCTTCGGCAGATTTTGCAAAACCTATGATGTGCTAAAGCCAACTACCCCCTGAGAATACGTTCGGCTTCCGCTCGATCTTCAGGCGTGTTGACATTGAAAAAGGGGTCTGGAACACCATCAAACTCGACCTCAGCCATGGTATAATCGGCGGTGAAAAGATCAATTTTTCGGACATCGTGATTGACCAATTGATCACGCAAATCAGCGCGGATGCTGACAGGCCATACACCAACCACAGGATGCCGCCGCCCAAAGGAATGAGCGCGGGCGAGTTCTGCCCCATCACCTATTGCTTGGGTTAATTGAGTAACCAAGTCACGGGGAATAAATGGAGCGTCCCCCGGCACACTGATCACATGGGTGGCTTGCGGTTGATGCAACGCTGCCCAATCCAACCCCGCCAATATCCCTGCCAAAGGCCCAGGGTGATCCTCGACACTATCCGCAATCACCGGCAGCTGATAGGATTGAAAACGCTCAGGATTGCCATTGGCGTTAAGAGCGATAGCACTGCATTGTGGCGATAGCCGGCCGATAACATGATCCAAGAGGGAATGCTCACCCAACGGCATTAAAGGTTTATCGACAAACCCCATACGCCGCCCCTGCCCACCAGCAAGCACAACCGCAACAACATGATCTTGTGAAGCGTTCATGATCACCGGCCTTCACCTGACGCGGTTTGCTGACGTTGAGGCGATAAACGCTCTTGCGCCGCTTCATCAGCATCATCGTCCATAAAAGCGTCATAAACAATGCGTTCCGCCCCAGACAGAACTGTGAAACGCTTGCCCCGCGCCCGACCGATCAAGGTCAACCCAGCCTGCCGCGCCAGATCAACGCCACTTTCCGTAAACCCAGAACGAGAAATTAAGATAGGGATTTCCATTTGCACGGTTTTGATGACCATCTCGCTGGTTAAGCGGCCTGTGGTGTAAAAGACTTTATCGGCACCACTGACGCCGCGCAAAAACATCCAGCCCGCGATTTTATCCACCGCGTTATGGCGACCAACATCTTCCATATACACTAAAGGGGTATCACCATCCGCCAACACACAGCCGTGAATCGCGCCAGCGCTTAAATACAGGCTTGGGGCTGTGTTGATGGCTTTCGTCAATCGCATCATGGCGCTGGTGGAGATGCGCGCATCCGGGTTGAGATGAATATCTTCAAACCGTTCCATCATATCACCAAAAACCGTGCCTTGAGCGCAACCGCTGGTGCGGATCTTCTTTTCCAATTTGGTTTCGTAATTGGTTTCCCGTTCGGTGCGAACCACAATCACCCCAAGGTCATCGTCAACATCAATGGCGGTGATGGTGTCATCATCGGCCAGCATGTTTTGGTTGCGAAGAAAGCCAACCGCCAAACATTCCGGCAAATCCCCTAGCGTCATTGAGGTCACGATCTCTTGACGGTTGAGATAAATCGTCATGGGCTTTTCAATCACCACCGGCACATCGACGGGATTTCCATGTTCATCTTGCCCATGCACCATGGCGGTCAAGTGTGAGGCTTGCGGGTCAGGCATTAAAGGCGCAGGCGGCGCAAAATGGTCGTGTTTATCAATCATGTTCTTAAAATGGGACAGGATTGCAATAAATACAAGACAAAGGCTAGTCATAGCCAGAACTTCAACAATATGTTAAGGATCAAGGCTTGTAGCCATGGAGTTTTATGATGAAAATCCATTTCAGCGTTTCAGCGCATCCGGAAGCCATCGATAAATCCAACGAACTCATCGCGCGTTATGGCAATCATGACGTGGATGAATGCGATGTCATTATTGCCCTTGGCGGTGATGGCCAAATGCTACAAGCGTTGAAAATGACCTTTGACAACGACAAGCCTGTCTATGGCTTGAATTGTGGAACGGTTGGGTTTCTGCTTAATGATTTCCATGGCCAAGAGGCCAATATTGATTTGCTGGATCGGATCAAATCTGCTGAAGAAACCGTTATTCATCCGCTCAAAATGGTGGCGACCACCCTTGAAGGGGAAACCCATGAAGCGCATGGCATCAATGAAGTTTATCTGCTTCGCGAAAGCCATCAAGCGGCGCATTTATCGGTTCATGTCGATGGCGTTTGCCGTCTTGAAGAACTTATTTGCGATGGCATCATCCTCGCCACCCCAGCAGGGAGTACGGCATACAATTTTTCAGCCCATGGCCCAATTGTACCCTTAGGGGCGGCTGTTTTTGCCTTAACGCCGATCAGCGCTTTCCGTCCACGACGTTGGCGCGGGGCTTTGCTTTCGTTAAACGCCGTCGTGGAATTCACGGTAAAGAACCCAGAGCATCGGCCGGTCAGCGCGTCAGCAGATTCCACTGAATTCAGACACATAAAGCACGTTCTTGTTAAAGAAGATAAAGATATTTCATTGCGAATTTTGAGCGATTTGGGGCAAGGCCTTGAAGAACGGGTGATGAAAGAACAATTTGGCCATTAAGCCATTTCTTGCTTTAGGAAATCTTCTATGCGTGTCCAGATCAAATCGCGGACATCAGGCGTCTCAAGCATCAATTCATGGCGTGCATCGTTATATTGGAAGAGCGTTGCCTGCGGTAAATATGGCAAAAAGCGATGAGAATGCTCGCTTGAAACCACCCTTTCATCACCTGCCAAATGCGCCTGAACAGGCACTTGAATGGACGCTAACGCCTCTCGATTAGCGGTGATTTCAAAACAAGATTGATACGCCGCCCTTGCCCAGCCGAAACTAGGGCCAGTCACCCGCAATTCAGGGTTTTTGCGAAACCATTCAAACTGAATTTGATAACCATATGGATCACGAGTAAGGACGTTTTCCGGGTGAAAATCGCGCACAACCCGTTCATCTTGGCGAAACGGGATCGGCAGTCCCCCTGCCCCCAATTGAACCAACAGATCAAGCGCAGGTTTTATGACAGCTGCAGGCTTCACCGGTGGCATCATCATCGGCGCGGATAAAATAACACCGCGAACCCAAGGTCGGCTCTGAACAAAGCGAAGCGCCAAATGCCCACCCATGGAATGCCCAAAAACAAATAAAGGCTGTTCACGATCAATAAAATTGGCAGCATCCAAGACCGCATCCAAAGCAGACATATGCTGGCTGAAATCATCACAATGAACCAGTTTTGGGTATTTGGGATTGAGGCGTTGGCTCAAGCCTTGCGATGGCCAATCCAGAACAAGCGCATGAAACCCAAGAGCCGAAAACCGTTTCATTTGGTCTTCATATTTTTCAATGAATTCAGTAAAACCCGGCAGAATCAGCATATGCCCTCGTAAAGGCGCGGTTGCCGAACATAAACGGTATCGAATATTGAGACCGCTGTTAGATGTAAAATAATCGCCGTCAGTCTTAATCATTTTTCTTAGACGTTGAGCAATAGGTATTCCCGCTCCCAAGGGCTGATCACCTGCAGATATGCTTGCCCTTCGGCATGTTTGATCTCGCTAAAGACACGAACAAAATTCTTGCCCAAGACATCATGCAATGCGGTTTCCCGATCCAGTTTATCCAGCGCCATATCAAGATTGCGCGGGATGGTTGTGACTTCTTCTGCTGATTTGGTTTGCTCTTTGCGTGCCTTATTTTCATGGGTAAGGCCAAGGTAAACGGTTGCCAAGGTCGCCGCGATGGCCAGATATGGGTTGGCATCGGCTCCAGGCACACGGTTTTCAATCCGCCGGTTTGTTGGCGATGACCGCGGCACGCGAAGACCAACCGTGCGGTTATCCACCCCCCAGGCTAGATTGGTGGGGGAATCTTCCCCGGACAGCAAGCGGCGGTAGGAATTAACATAAGGCGCCATCAACGGCATGGCCGCCGATAAATACCGCTGCATCCCGCCAATCGCGTGGAAGAAGCGTTCAGATGGTTCACCATCGGGGTTGCTGAAGATATTTTCACCTGTCTTTGCGTCCAAGACAGAAACGTGGATATGCATGGCGCTCCCCGGCTGGCTTTGCATTGGCTTGGCCATAAAGGTGGCATGAACATCATGGTCTAACGCCGCTTGTCGAACCGTCCGCTTAAACAGAAAAGTCTGATCAGCCAATTCAAGCACATCACCGTGATTGAAATTGATCTCCATTTGCGCCGCGCCCGCTTCGTGACTCAACGTGTCAACATCGAGATTCTGAGCGTCACAATAATCATAAATATCTTCAAAAAGCGGGTCGAATTCGTTTACGGCATCGATCCCATAAGCTTGAGGCGCCATTTCCGCGCGGCCAGATTTGCCGATCGGCGGGGTCAATGGGGTATTGGCTTCGGATTCTTTTCGCACCAAGAAGAATTCCAATTCAGGCGCTATCACTGGTTTTAAGCCAATTTCCGTGAAGCGGCGGATCACATTCTTCAACACTTGGCGTGGCGAAACATGAACCGGTGAGCCATCATGATAAACCACGTCATGGATCACCTGAGCCGTCGGCTCACGATACCATGGCACCAAGCGCAATCCATTATAGTCAGGCACCAAAATAACGTCTG
>CAYNQW010000066.1:0-9030 GCA_964399415.1 uncultured Hyphomicrobiales bacterium | reverse complement strand
GAGCGCTTTATGAAAATCATGTATTTTGCATGGATGCGAGAACACACCGGATGCGCCGAAGAACATTTGGACTTGCCAGCGGGCATCAAAACGGTCGCTGACCTTGTTGAGCATTTGCGGCAACAATCACCCGGCCATGCCAAAGCCTTATCGAATATGGAGGTGGTTCGCGTGGCGGTGAATTTGTCCTATTGCACGCTTGAAACACCAATCACCAATGGCGATGAAGTCGCCTTCTTTCCGCCAGTCACGGGAGGATGACCATGACCATCCGCGTCCAAACTGAAGATTTTGACATGGCCGAGGAATATCGCCTGTTATGCGAAGCCCCTGAAGGAGAAATCCCCGGCGCGGTGGTGACCTTCACCGGGCTTGTCCGCGACCGTCATCAAGGGCATCCGGTCAGCGCCATGACGTTGGAACATTACCCGGGCATGACCGAAAAAGAATTGCAACGCATCTATGATGAAGCCATGGCGCGTTGGCCGATCCGTAAAGCCACGATTATCCATCGCGTGGGGCGGCTGATGGCCAGCGATCAAATCGTGTTTGTCGGTTGCGCCTCACCGCATCGTGACGCGGCGTTTGAAGCGGCGCGGTATATCATGGATTTTCTGAAAACCGACGCGCCATTCTGGAAAGCCGAAGAAACCGAAACGGGCATCAATTGGGTTGATGCCCGTGACAGTGATCGGTCAGCCCTTGAGAAGTGGCAAAAATCCTAAGCGGTTAGGCTTCACCACGCACCAATTTGGCGTAACCATCCATCACATCTCGGCAAAGCCCGCCGGGATTAAAATGGTGATCGCCAATGGATGATACTGGCGTTACTTCTGCCGCGGTTCCCGTCAGGAAACATTCGCGCACATTAGCCAGCTCTTCTGGCATGATATGCCGCTCAACAACGTCATACCCCATGGATTGCGCCAATTTGATGACGGTTTGGCGGGTGATGCCATTTAAGAAACAATCTGCCTTCGGCGTATGAATTTTACCATCATCCATCATGAAGAAGATATTAGCTCCCGTCGCTTCAGCAACATAGCCGCGGTAATCAAGCATCAAAGCATCGGTATAGCCTTGACGCTCGGCTTCATGCTTGGACATGGTGCAGATCATGTAAAGCCCCGCGGCTTTGGAATGCACTGGCGCTGATTCGGGGCTAGGGCGTTTCCAACTGGCAATGCCAAGGCTGATCCCCTTCATCTTTAGATCAGGATCAAAATAACTGTCCCATTTCCAAGCGGCGATCAGCACATGAATTTTTGAATGCTGTGCTGAAACAGCCATCATCTCACTGCCCCGCCAAGCCACCGGCCGAATATAACCATCGGTGATGTTGTTGGCTTTCATCACCGCTTGTTTCGCGGCAATAATCTCTTCATCGGTGAAGGGGATTTTAAAATCAAGCAGACGAGCCGATTCGCGGAAACGCTTGGTGTGCCATTCGCTTTCAAAAATTTTGTTGTTATAGGCACGTTCGCCTTCAAACACACTGCTGGCATAATGCAGCCCATGGTTCAAGACATGGGTCTTGGCATCGCGCCAATCCACCATTTCTCCGTCAAACCATATCGTGCCATCGCGATCGTCAAATGGAATTATTTCCATGATCCAGTCCTCAAATTTTGGCTCTACCATCTTTGGCAGGCCATGTTAGAAAAATTATTGTCAAATTGAACATAAAGCGTAAAGATAAGTCAACATGGCTGACATAAAAACATCACCTAACCCTCTGATCCTTCGTGAGGACGTTTTGCGGCAAAGCATCGAATTGATGTTTTTTGCTTATCGTGACTTTACTGGTGAGGCCGATGCTATTCTTGCTGAACAAGATATGGGGCGGGCGCATCACCGCGTGATTTATTTTGTTGGGCGCAACCCGAATATCATGGTCAGCGATTTGCTTGGTCTTTTGAACATCACCAAGCAATCCCTATCTCGGGTCTTATCGCGTCTGGTTGATGACGGCTATATCAATTCTATCCCGGGCGCCGAAGATAAACGCCAACGATTGTTGTCGCTGACCGATAAAGGTCTTGCGCTCGAACAAGAACTGACCCGCGTTCAAATGGCGCGATTCAGTCGCGCTTACAAAACCGCTGGCGTCGATTCGGTGGATGGCTTTCTGCGCGTGCTCGAACACATGACCGATCGTGAACCGCCAACAGGCACGGCATCAAAGAAAGGCTAATTCATGGCCGAAACCACTGATAAATCCCATATTTTGATCATTGATGACGATGATCGTTTGCGCGATTTGATCAGTCGATTTTTAATCCAGCAAGGGTTTCGCGTCACCACCGCCAGCAATGCTGAAGAAGCCCGCCAGCATATCAGCAGCATGATCTTTGATTGTTTGGTGGTGGACATCATGATGCCGGGCGAATCAGGGCTTGATCTTGTGCGTGACTTAAAATCCACCTCACCCAGCCTGCCCTGTTTGATGTTAACCGCCATGGGTGAACCTGGCCATCGCTTGCATGGGCTTGAAACGGGCGCGGATGATTACATGACCAAACCGTTTGAGCCGCAGGAACTCGCCCTTCGCATCAACAATATTCTCGCCCGCAACAGCGCGATTTCTGCCGCTCGAAGCGAACGAGACTCAACGGACGCGATCCGTTTTGGTCCTCATCTTTTTGCACTCAACCGCCAGCAATTGACCACCGCCGGAAAACGTCAGCATCTGACCACAGCAGAAAAACATTTGCTGGCATGTTTTTGCCGCAATCCTCAGCAAATCTTATCACGCGAGCAACTCTCTGATATGCTAGGCGGTCAGATGGAAGGTCGTAGCATTGATGTGGCCGTGGCAAGATTGAGGCGTAAAATTGAACCCAATCCCAGCAAGCCCATCTATTTGTTAACGGTTCGAGGCCGAGGGTGGTCGCTTGAAACCGATAGGAGCGCGGCATGGTAATTGCAACGGCTTGGGCAATCACAATGGTTTGGCCTTACTAAGAGCATTTTGATGAAACTGCCTCTGCCCAAAACCTTATTTGGACGTTTGCTTGCCATCGTCATGGTGCCCATGATCTTGGTGCAAGTGGTGACTATTTTGGTGTTTTATGAACGCCACTGGGATACCGTCACTCGTTACATGGCCACCAACCTTTCGGCAGATGTGGCGGTGATTGTCGACCGTTACGCCAGCGATCAATCCCCGGATCAGTTCAAGGACACGAGCACTTTTGCTCAACGTTATTTTCAATTTGATGTGCAATGGGATCAGGGCGGTATTCTGACCAAAGAACAACCCAATAACCGTTCCGAATATGCGTATCAAATGCTTGATCAAGGGTTGCAATCGCGGCTTTCTTATCCCTATTCGATCAACTTGCATCTCAACGAAGATTGGTTGTCGGTTGGGGTGCAATTCCCCAATGGGGTGATGCAGATCAACGCTGGCCGAAAGCGGATTTTCAGCTCAACCTCGATCCTCGTTATCCTTTGGACGGTCAGCACATCGGTTTTGCTATTTGGGATTGCGCTGGTCTTTCTGCGGGGGCAAGTGCGACCAATCGTTCGCCTTGCGCGCGCCGCTCGGCAATTGGGTCTAGGCCGTCCCGCCGCCGATTATCAATTGGCAGGGGCAAAAGAAGTTCGCCTCGCGGGACGCGCCTTTCAAGCCATGCGGCAACGTATTCAGCGCCAAATGGTTGAGCGAACTGAAATGCTGGCAGGGGTTTCTCATGATTTACGCACCCCGCTCACGCGCATGAAACTGCAACTTGAATTTTTACCCGATGGTGCTGAAAAAAATGGCATTCGTGAAGACATTCTCGACATGGAAGCGATGATCGAAGGTTATATCAATTTTGCCAGCAATGCCGTCACCGAAGACATGGTTGATATCAATATCAAAGACATCATCACCGCCAGCATTTCGAGTTTTGGCTTACCGGCTGATCAATTGACGTTCACCAACCCTGATCTTGATGTCAAAACGATACCGCTTCGCAAGCGAGGGATACGCCGTGCGATGGACAACTTGATTGGCAATGCCGTTCGCCATGGTCAACATTGCGAGGTCTCGGTCACCAATGATGAGCATCAAATTCAGATTATTATTGATGATGACGGCCCGGGCATTCCAAAAGATCAACGCATCGCGGTGCTCAGGCCATTTGTGCAATTGGATCCCGACAAAACCAAAAGCGATTCCAGTCACGGCACAGGCTTGGGGCTGTCGATCGCCAATGATGCTGCCCTCAGTCATGGCGGCAACCTGCTGTTGGGCGACTCCCCTATGGGCGGGTTACGCGTGCGGCTACAATTGCCGGTTTAAGGCAAATACCCTGATCAAGATCGCGCCACGATGGCTTTTAATGCATACGGCTGCCGTTGGGCACGGGATGGTTAAGCCCTAACAGCACCACCCGACCTTCATCATCAGCGGCGCCAAGCGTCAAAACTTCCGACATAAACGGCCCGATTTGACGGGGCGGAAAATTCACCACCGCCATGACTTGCCGTCCGATCAAATCATCTTTTCCATAGAGTTCTGTAATCTGAGCCGAAGATTTTTTAACGCCAATCTCTTCGCCAAAATCAATGGTGAGTTTCCAAGCAGGTTTGCGCGCTTCTGGAAAATCATCGACGGCGACAATCGTGCCAGCACGAATATCCACTTTCAAAAAACTATCAAAATCAATGGTCGGCGTGGTCATAATTTTCTTTCTCTTTCTGCTCTGGATCAATAATCGTCAATGTTAGCGCTAGGCTTTCCGCTTGTTTGAGGCGGGCATCGAGCGCACGGATCGTCACGGATAAATCCGCGCTCTCATCCTTAAACCAATCCCGTTGGCAAGACAAAGCCACCCCAGAAAGGCCTTTGACGCGCAACATACCTTTTAAGCCCGCCGTATCAACGCCAGACAATTCCAAGATGACTTTTGAGGTCATATTCAGCCTTGTGATCAAAAGCCCGGCAAGCATAGGGTTGCTCACCGACGCTTTATTCAACGCTTTAATCACAGGCTTGTATGGGGCATAGGCCTCATAACGTGCAATCAAGCCTTCAAGAATCTTTTCGCGAGGATGGGCATCCGCATCAGCCTCAAAATCTTCAGCCAATTGCGCCAACACACCGTCATCAAGATCACGCAAGCCTTGTTCAACGGCCAAGGTCATGTCTGGAAAAAGGCGTTTGATCACCGCCAAATCGTGACCCGTTTCAGCCGCCAGCATTTCCGCATCAATAGCCGATAATTCATGACGCGTTAGGGCATCAATCATCGCTTCGCCAATGTCACGGCGAATGTCATCAATTGATTTGGATTTTGCCATTCCAGCCTCTCTCAAAATCTTATTCTATAGAGATAGGCGTTTGGCGGCTATTTGCCAAGTTCCTTTGACCGATCCCGCGCCGCCAAGACCGCGCTGGTCATCAATTGGTGCAAGCCATTTTCAGCCATCAGCACATCGAGCGCCGCTTGCGTTGTTCCGGCGGGGCTGGTCACGTTAATACGCAATTGGCTTGGGCTTTCCGCGCTAGCATCCATCAAACTTGCGGCACCTGAAATGGTTGCTTGGGCGAGTTTTGCCGCAAGGTCAGGCTTCAACCCAGCGGTGATCCCAGCGCTTTCCAAGGCTTCCCGCATTAAAAACACATAGGCCGGGCCTGATCCAGAAACCCCGGTGACCGCGTCCATATCGGCTTCATCATCAAGTTCAACCACCGCCCCAATGACGCTCATCATCGCTTTGGTTAAGGCGATCATCTCTGCGTCTACGGCATTGTTAAAGATCATCGCCGTGATCCCTTTGCCAATGGCGGCGGGGGTATTGGGCATGGTTCGAATGATACCGCGATCATCGCCCAGATGGGCTTTCAGCCTATCCATGGTGATCCCAGCGGCAATCGACAAGAAGACTGTTTTAGGCGTGCTGATCGCGGCAAGAGGCGGCATGGCATCCGGCAACATCTGCGGCTTCATTGCCAGCACCACCAAATCAGGCGATTGATCTGCTGGGAATTGCTGAGGATCAAGGGTGGTCATCGCCGTCACACGATCATCTTGGCAAGCCAAATGATCTTCCGGCAACATCGGGTCAAAAACCGTAAATTCTAGGCCAGCATCAAGTTGAGCGAGCCAACCTTGAAGCATGGCTGTACCCATTTTCCCACAACCGGCAAGAAGGATGCGTGTCATTTCCAATCCAATCTAAAATTATTCGAAGGTCGTTTATTCAGCAGTTTAAGCCGAACCAAGGGTTTCCATCAACGCTGTTGTTGACGCGATCTCCGCCGACACCACCCCCGTCGCGATTTGGAACAAAGCAGGGTAAGCCCGTTCGCATTCCCCTAACGTAATGTCAATGAGGTCGCCGATCTGTTCAGGGGTTGCCCCGCCAGTGCCGCCCAGCAATAGATTATGGCGGAAACTGACCCCACCATCATCCAGCAATTCCAAATGCCCCATCCAAATGTTTTGATTGAGGCGATTGATCACCCGCCGGGCTTCATCCATCTGCTGATCAATGATGAAGATATCCAACCCGACATTCATGTGAAGCGCGCTAAACTGATCTTGCCATGTCAGGGTTAACGAATAATCCGACCATTTCCCCGGCACTTCCACAGACACTTCATGGGACGTGGCGTGGTGAAGCCGCCAATCATTGGCATCCACAAAGCCTTGCATCAACTCAATGGGGTTGCCAAGGGGCATCAATTCTTGCGGGATGCGCATGTTCATATTGGTCTCCTTCTCCTATTCTTGACCAAGTTTTGCCGAAAAGTAAAACACAATATTTAGTGGTTGCCCCATCCACCAAACACATCACTTTGTTAAATTCGGGAAGATCAAGGGTTTTCGGCGATTCCATCCACGCCCCTTGCGTAAATGCCCGTTCAAACCATCGCCGGAGCCGTCTGATGCCAGCATTGATTTTCAAATGCGGATCAGGCATTGATCCTATTTCCGACCTTGATTCGGCGATCAGCGGTTGGTGCTGACGCCAGCATCAGTTATGATGCGGCAAGACATTATCTGGGGTCATCGCATGCCGCTCTTCGCTCATCATTTCAACGCATCTGCGCTTAGCCTTGCGCCGAGCCCGAATATTGACGTGATCAACGCCGCGCTGACCTTTCCTAATATTGATCCGGTGATTTTCAGCATTGGCTTCTTTCATCTGCGCTGGTACGCCTTGGCGTATTTAGCGGGTATTTTAATCGGTTGGTTTTTGCTCAAACGCCTGACTTCAAAGCCTGAAGACCCCATTGGCCATGCCCCTTTAGACGCTTTGATCAATAGCGGCATTATCGGCATTATTTTAGGGGGGCGATTGGTTTATGTGCTGTTTTACAACCCAACCTATTACCTGAGCAATCCCGCTAAAATTTTTGCCGTCTGGGAAGGTGGCTTAGCCTTTCATGGCGGGTTTATCGGCATGGTATTGGCCGTTCTATTCACCGCTCGGCGTTATCAAGTCTCGGTGATTGGCTTGGGTGATCTGATTGCCTTGGTTGCGCCTATTGGTATTTTCTTTGGTCGTTTGGCGAATTTTATCAACGCCGAACTCTATGGCCGCGTCAGTGACGTGCCTTGGGCGGTCATCTTTCCCAATAGCGATGGCCAACCTCGCCATCCTAGCCAGATTTATGAAGCGCTCCTTGAAGGCGGGCTTCTGTTTTTGATCTTGGTGGCGGCTTATCGCATGGGGGCACGGCAACATCATGGGCTGTTGCTGGGGCTATTTATTGCTGGATACGGCCTCTGCCGCATGATTGTTGAAAACTTCCGCGAACCTGACGCACAACTTGGCTTCATCATTGGAAGCGTCACCATGGGGCAAATCCTGTCCCTGCCCATGGTGCTGATCGGAATTGCGTTGATCCTTCGCGCGCGCCGGAACGCGAGTGGTCTTGGATAAACCCATGACAGCGCCACGTGACAACGCTTTGCTTCATCTCATCAAATCTCTCATCGCCGAGGACGGGTCAATATCACTAGCGGCGTTTATGGAATTGGCGCTCAGTCATCCTGAACACGGCTATTACATGACCGGCGACCATTTTGGCTTAAAAGGTGATTTCATCACCGCCCCTGAGATCAGTCAAATGTTTGGCGAATTGATCGGCCTTTGGAGCCTTGATCAGATGCAACGTCAATCCATTGCTGATCAGGCTGGATTTTTTGAGATGGGGCCTGGGCGCGGCACCTTGATGGCTGACATTCTTCGCGCCATCACTCCATTTTCTCAAACCCGGGATTGGCCAATCCATATGCTTGAAATCAGCCCAACGCTGATCGATCAACAACAAAAACGCTTAGCCCCTCATGTCATCACCCATCACCACGACTCCAGCCCATGGCCTGAAATCCCCCTCATCTTTATCGCCAATGAGTTTTTTGATGCGTTGCCCATTCGCCAATGGGTGCATCGCCAAGGAAAATGGTTTGAGCGGAAAGTCACCGTGCTTGATGGGGATTTATCGTTAAGCCTTGAAGCATCGGAGGACTATCCATTCCTTCAAAATAAAGGTGGCGATCACTCAGAAGATCAAGTCTTTGAACAAGCCCCTGCTCTTCCTTTGCTGGTTGCCCGCATCAGTCAACACATCAACCGATTTGGTGGCGCGGCCTTGATCATTGATTATGGCAAAGCCAATCCCTTTGGCGACACCCTACAAGCGGTGCGTGACCATAAGCCTGTGGATATTTTGGACACGCCCGGCGCGGCTGATCTTTCCGCTTGGGTTGATTTTGCCGCCATCAAAGCGCAGGCTGAACACCACGGCCTGCAAGCCACCGGACCCATCGGGCAAGGGGCTTTTCTCAAGCAGTTGGGGCTTTATCATCGGGCAGAGCAATTGAGCCTCGAGGCCGACCCTAAAACCCGCCGCATGATCGCCGCTGCCGTTGATCGCCTGACCTCGCCCGCGCAAATGGGCACGTTATTTCAAGTCATGGCATTATTGCCTCAAGGCGTTGACGCGGAACCTCCGGGATTTGCTGAAACCACAGAGCACGTTTCATGATTGCAAATACAAACCAATCCGTGATGATAGATCGATGA
>CAYNQW010000065.1:0-9084 GCA_964399415.1 uncultured Hyphomicrobiales bacterium | reverse complement strand
TGAAGGGCGGCAAATCAATCCGCACCGACCGCGCTGAGGGCCCTTCGCCAATAATAAGATCCAACTGAAAATCTTCCATGGCTGGATATAACACTTCTTCTACGGCAGGATTAAGGCGATGAATCTCGTCAATGAATAAAACATCGCGCGGCTGAAGATTGGTCAGCAATGCCGCCAGATCACCGGCACGGGCAATCACTGGCCCCGAAGTGGCGCGGAACCCCACCCCTAATTCATGGGCAATG
The DNA here is from genome assembly GCA_964399415.1 of uncultured Hyphomicrobiales bacterium. GTDB lineage: Bacteria > Pseudomonadota > Alphaproteobacteria > Puniceispirillales > UBA1172 > JAGWAQ01. The sequence goes on along the minus strand of CAYNQW010000065.1, from coordinate 8,839 downwards.
ATTTGCGCGAGCGTGGTTTTACCAAGGCCGGGGGGGCCATGCAAAAGGCTGTGATCCATGGCGTCACCACGATCACGCGCCGCGGTGATAAAGGTGCTGAGATTGCCCAAGCCCTGACCTTGGCCAATAAAATCATCAAGGCTGGAAGGCCGCAGGGTATCAGGGGCTGAATTTTTATCCGTATGTTGAGGGCTGACCAACCGATCGTCTTGCGGCGTGCTCATCGTCCCATCTCCTTCAAGGCCAGCGGCAACAGGGTTTCAACACGATCGGCTTTTGATTCAGCGGCGATACGAACCACCGCAGAATGAGCTTCAGCCCGGCCATAACCCAAATTAACCAGCGCCGAGACCGCTTCGCCAATCGCGCTGTTTTTAGGCGCGGCGCCCCCCGAAGGCGCATCCGAAGAAGCCAAACTTGCGCCTTGCCCCAAATTAAAGCCAGCGGCTTTATCCGCCAATTCGTTGATGATCCGTTGCGCTAATTTTGGCCCAACGCCATCGGCGCGGGTGATCATGGCCTTATCTCCTGCCGAAATGGCCAAGATAACATCATCAGGGCTAAGCGCAGAAAGGATCGACAAGGCGGCTTTCGTTCCAACCCCTTGGACGGTTTGCAACAGGATATACGTGTCTTTAACAGCGGCATCGGCGAAACCCGTTAAAACGATGCGATCATCACGGATTTGAGTGTCAATCAACAAGGTCACTTCATCCCCTTGTTGACCCAGCCGCGCCAAACAACGGCTCGAAGCCTGCACCTGATAGCCAACACCCGCCACACGGATCATCAAATCATGACTGCCAAGATGAACAAGCGTGCCGGTCAAGGATGCGATCATGATTGACTTTCCTTTTCAAGCGCCTTTTGAATAGCCGCGTCCAGCGCTGACGACGCGCCTTTTGCCGCCCGTGGCGAGGTGATGTTATCGTGATCATTTTGATCGTTCGTCGCGGCAATAGCAATGGCCAAGGCGTCAGCCGCATCCACCCCTGATGGGGTAACGTTCAAGAGTCGTGATACCATGGCCGTGATTTGATCTTTATCCGCACGACCTGACCCCGTGACATTTTGCTTAACCCGCCGGGCTGAAATCGTCAGCAAGGGCAATCCAAATCGCGCCACCGCGACAAGCGCAGCCCCCCTCGCCATGCCTAATTTCAAAGCAGAGGCTGGATTCTTCGCAACAAAAATTTCTTCGATGCACGCGCGGTGCGGTTGATATTTTTCCAACACCGTTGTCATGGATGTTTCAATTTCAAGAAGGCGCGTTTCATCGCTGGCCCTTGGATCAGGTTTGATCATGCCATCGGCTATCCAGTTTAAGCGGTGACCATCAAGGCGGATCACCCCCCATCCTGTGCTTCGCAAACCAGGATCAATACCAAGGATGTTCACGCCGGATTTGCTCACGCCAGATAATGCCTGTGGTTAACCTGCTAGTTTCGCCATGATGTCATCATCAATGTCAAAGTTTGACGCGACGCTTTGGACGTCATCCAATTCATCCAACGCATCGAGCAATTTCAACAACGTCTGGGCTTGGTCTTCGCCAACGGGAGTTGTGTTTTGCGGCTTCCACGATAAACCAGCTTCTTCAGGACTGCCGAATTGAGCCTCAAGGCTTTCACGAACGCTGTTGAATTCTTCGGTGGCGGTGAGAATTTCATGGCCGTTCTCATCGCTTTCAGCGTTATCGGCTCCAGCTTCAAGCGCGGCTTCAAACATCGCTTCCGCATCCGCGACATCGGCGGGATAAATGATTTGCCCAACGCGATCGAACATAAAACTGACGCTGCCCGTTTCGCCAAGATTACCGCCATATTTGCTGAAGGTGGCGCGCACTTCAGAAGCCGTGCGATTGCGATTATCGGTGAGCGCTTCGACAATCAACGCGACGCCCCCAGGGCCATAGCCTTCGTAGCGAATTTCATCATAATTATCGCCATCACCGCCAGCGGCTTTTTTCAAGACACGCTCGATATTGTCTTTTGGCATATTCGCCGCACGGCAAGCGGCAAGAGCTGTTCGCAAGCGCGGGTTTGATTCTGGATCAATGCCACTGCGTCCCGCCACCGCCAATTCTTTGATCAAACGGGTAAATTTCTTTGCGCGTTTAGCATCTTGCGCGCCTTTGCGATGCATAATGTTCTTAAATTTGGAATGTCCTGCCATGATTCTGTCCTGTTGTTTTCGACATGCCTCAAGTTTTGAATTATCGCCACAAGTTAGCAGAGAAGACGGTCAAGAAACAACCGCTTATGCGATTAAACATCACCTTGATCTAACTTGACCGTCCATCATGGGTGGCGGATAAAACGCCGCCGCGCCGGAAAGGGGTGATGGCCGTGGCCAGCCCTGTTGCGTCATCAGTATCAATAATCACGCCCGCTAAGGTTGGCTCACCCTTGGCCACATCAAGTCGGCCTTGAGGCACACCGCGAAAGCGTCCTAAGGCGGCTTCGGGCTGCATCCCAATGATGGAGACATAATCACCGCACATCCCGGCATCCGTCTGATAAGCCGTGCCATGGGGAAGAATACGATGATCGGCGGTGGGAATATGGGTATGGGTGCCAATCACCGCAGAAACTTTGCCATCAGCGGCAAAGCCAATGGCGGTTTTTTCGGAGGTCGCTTCGCCGTGAATATCAATGAAGATCGCATCCGCATCACGGCCTAGTTTCACTTTACCCAAAAACTGATCAAGGCTGGAAAAAACGTGATTGTTTTCAGCCATGAACAAATTGGTGATAAAATTCGCCACCGCTAAGCGTTGCCCTTGGTTGTTTTCAACAATCACAAAACCATTGCCTGGCGTTGCTTCCACCATGTTATAGGGGCGCAATAAACGTTGCTCTTTCATAATGTAATTAAAGATTTCGCGCTTATCCCAAACGTGATTGCCGGTGGTCATGACATCGGCTCCGGCGGCAAGGATAGCGTCAGCGATTTCTGGGGTTACGCCAAAACCACCGGCGGAATTTTCGACATTCACAATCATAAAATCAGCGGCAAATTCTGATTTTAACGCCGACAAATCAGCAATCACCTGCTGCCGAGCCGGGCGCCCCATCACATCACCAAGGAAAAAAATACGCATTAAAAGTCTTTCTAAAAATCAAAGTCGCAACAATCTGGTTTCGGTCAGCACCGCATCCAATCGCGCATCATAAGGGCCGATTGGCACGGCCTCAACCCGCTGGGCGTCATAGGCAATGCCCAATGCGCGAACAACACCGCCACGTTGCCGCAAACCTGCCAAACTGCGGTCATAGAACCCGCCGCCATACCCCAACCGATACCCGCGATCATCAAAAGCCAACATTGGCACCAACACAAGGGTTGGGTAACATATCGGCGATTCAGGGCGCGGCTCGGATGTGCCGTAAAGACCGTCAATCATTGCATCGCCCTCGACCCATTCATGAAAGATCAATGGCTGACCCGGCTTTGGGGTGGCGGGAAGCGCGGTGGCAATCCCTTGATTGGCAAGCGCCGCCATTAACGGGCGGGGATCAAGTTCGGTCTTGATCGGCCAATAGCCAGCAACAGTATCATTGCTGCCCAGATCAAAGGCTTCAATCAGGGTTGCCCCTGTTTGCGCCAAAGCCTGAGCCGCTTGCTCGGCGTTGATGGCGGCTTCAGCGCGGCGCTTGGCCTGCTGTTTGCGGAGGTCGGCTTTAGCCTGATCAAGAGCGTCCAAAGTTTCCGATTGATCCGTCATGCCTCGCCTGCGCTTGATCTTTTGAATAACTGTAGCCGGAATGCCGCTGGTATTGGACAATCGTCTGTGGCCTGCTTAAGCAGGTGGGCGTCACAATACAAGGGCCACAACCCTCGCAGCGGCAACTCCCAAGAGATGTCTTATGGCCCCAGAGATTTGTGCACCTGGCGCGCATTCTAGCTACAAGACATGACATAGGCTCATCACATCAAGGATGCAAGTTCCCAATGCCGATCACTTCGTTTTCAGATTAAAAATCTAACGCGAAGTCAGGGCTTCAATGCGCCCAGCAAGGTTTTCTAAAATGCCCGCGAGATGATCTTCATCAAGCGTTTCGGGTGCCATCGAAGGTTTAGCCGCCCCGCCGTCTTCTAGGTCAGACAATTGATCGGTTAGAATCAACGCCGCCATCACCAGAATACGAGATTCACCAATGGGCCCTGATGCTGTCGCCACTTGCTTGGCCACGGCGTCAATCCGGGCGCCTAGAGCGCGCACCTTTTCTTCTTCGCCCTGCGCGCAAGACATGGGATAATCACTGCCATTGATGGTGACGGTGACGTTGCTTTGAGGGGATGATGCGCTCATGACTTGCCCCCATGGGATTGGGTTTCCACTAAAGCCATGGCTTGATCAACCAAATGACGAATATCAGCAATTTCTTTTTTAAGATCAGCATCGGCGGCATGATGGGCGGCGACGGAAGATTCAGCAGCGGGGGCGTGTGATGGTGATGGCTGTGCCTCGAGCGCGCGCACCGCGGCATCAAGTCTTTGCATCGCTTGTTCGAGTCGAGACGACATCTTATCACCCAAAACTAAAGGCCAATTCGCCAAATGTTATGCGCCGAGGCGTCTTTGATGCTTTTCAAAATATCGGTTTCATTAAAAACAATATAAAAAGCGGGGTTAGACGCCTATCTTTTAGCAAGATCAGAATAAAGAGATTCGCAGGTCAAGGTCAATCAAAGAAAATGATCGCGGTCATGAATGCAAAAAACTGCGCTTTTTTAAGGCGCCTGCATTGACGGAGTAAGGACGGATAGCGTATTCATGCACATGATGATGAGCAACTGTCATGAGAGTATAGCCCCATGAAAATCACCCGTACCGTTCGCAATATCCTTAGTCATTACGAATCCGACAGCCCAGGCGTTAAAGCCAATTTGGCGCGCATCTTGATGCAAGGCAAATTGGGGGGGACGGGCAAGATGGTGATTCTTCCCGTTGATCAGGGCTTTGAACATGGCCCGGCGCGAAGTTTTGCGCCAAATCCACCGGCTTATGATCCGCATTATCATTATCAATTGGCGATTGATGCTGGGCTTTCAGCCTATGCCGCGCCACTCGGTATGCTGGAAGCTGGCGCCGATACTTTCGCAGGTCAAATCCCAACCATCTTGAAGGTGAATTCCTCGAACTCTCTTGCTGAAGGCGGAAGCGCCCCAAGCCAAGCCATCACCGGTTCTGTCAGCGAAGCCCTTCGCCTTGGTTGCAGCGCCATCGGTTACACCATTTATCCCGGCTCCGATGCTGCTTTTGACATGATGACCGAATTTCAAGAAATGGCCGCTGAAGCTAAAGCTCTTGGCCTTGCGGTGGTGCTTTGGTCTTACCCGCGCGGTGGCTCGCTCAGCAAAGATGGTGAAACCGCCTATGATATTGATGCTTACGCCGCGCATATGGCCGCCTTACTCGGCGCGCATGTCATCAAGGTGAAGCCGCCGACAGCGCATCTGGAAAACGCTGACGCGAAGAAAGTTTACGAAAAGCACAGCATCCCTTCAGCAACCATGGCAGATCGCGTGCGTCACATCGTTCAATCGGCGTTTAATGGCCGCCGCATCGTTGTCTTCTCTGGTGGCGCGGCCAAAGACACCGAGGGTCTGCTGGAAGAAATCCGGCAATTGCGTGATGGCGGGGCTAATGGTTCAATCATTGGCCGCAACACATTCCAACGCCCTCGCGAAGAAGCGCTTGCGCTTTTGAACACAATCATAGATATCTATCGCGGACGCGCGTAAGGATATAGGGGTCTGCGATGAAACTTAACGGTAACGCCATCAAGCCTGGCAATGTGATTGATCACAACAACCGCCTATGGGTGGCGGTAAAAATCGAACATGTAAAACCTGGCAAGGGTGGTGCTTTTGCCCAAGTGGAATTGCGTGACATCCGTGATGGCACAAAACTAAACGAACGTTTTCGGTCTTCTGAAACCGTTGAGCGGGTGATCCTAGAAGAAAGCACATCGTCTTTTCTTTATGAAGACGGGGATAACCTCATTTTCATGGATAGCGTAAGTTTTGAGCAAGTCGCTGTTCCTCGAAGCATGGTGGGCGAGCAATCAGCCTTTCTGCAAGACGGCATGGAAGTGACCATCAATGGCCATGATGGTGAACCTATTTCCATTGAATTGCCCGATAAAGTGACCGTCACCGTGCTTGAAGCCGATGCGGTTGTGAAAGGTCAAACCGCATCGTCAAGTTACAAACCCGCGATTGTCGATAATGGCATTCGTGTTATGGTGCCGCCGCATATCGAAGCGGGAACACGCATTGTGGTTCGCCCTGAAGACAGTTCTTACGTCGAACGCGCAAAGGATTAACATTCATGGCTCAATCTGCCCTGATCAATGTCATTTTCCGAGCCTCGGAAAAGGCAGCCCGTGCTCTTGTCCGCGACTTTGGTGAAGTGGAAAATCTGCAAATCACCCGAAAGGGCGTCGCTGATTTTGTTTCCAACGCTGATATGGATGCCGAACGCACCATCATGACCGACCTTAAAAAAGCGCGGCCTGATTGGGGTTTTATCATGGAAGAAAGTGGTGAAATCAAAGGCAGTGACCCTGATGGTCCTTGTTGGATTGTTGATCCCTTGGATGGCACCACGAATTATCTGCACGGCATTCCTCATTTTTCGATTTCCATCGCCGCCATCGACAAGCCGTTGGCCAAAGGTGGTAAAATCATCGCGGGCGGTATTTTTGATCCCCTGCGGAATGAGTTTTTCTTTGCTGAACCGGGCAAAGGGGCGTTTGTTAATGACCGCCGGATACGCGTGTCAGGCCGCCGGAATATGGTGGATTGTTTATTTGCCACGGGAATCCCGTTCAAAGGTCGCGGCACCCAAGAAGACCACGCGATCTTTCAGGCTGAACTTGGTCAGGTGATGGCTGAGACTTCGGGTGTGCGCCGTTTAGGATCAGCCGCATTAGATTTGGCTTGGGTGGCCGCTGGACGTTATGACGGATTTTGGGAACGTGGTTTAAGCCTCTGGGATATCGCGGCTGGAGTTCTGATCGTGCGTGAAGCAGGCGGTTTTGTCAGTGATTTTGCATCCCGGGACAAAGCCTTGGTTTCTGGTGATGTGGTTGCTGGAAATTCACAAACGCATATGGGTTTATTGAAACTGCTGAAAGACGGGCGGTCGAAAAAATAAACCTTTCCCCAAAGTGATGCGTGACTATTGAGTCTATGTCTTCCATAATTCTGCCTAATTGCGCATCTATACCATTGATGCCAACAGGGAGGATGATGTGACAAACCCACAGCGTTATTTGCTTCGAATGTGTATTTTTTTGGTGGTGATCCTTGGCATCAGCGCCAGCTTATTCCAAACGCTATATTTTGCTTTTCTGAGCAATATGGTGATCAACAGCATCATCTTAACCGCTTTGGTGATCGGCATCATTTTCATCATCCGGCAAAATTTACGCTTAATCCCTGAATTTCAATGGATGATGTCGCTGCAACAAAGCAGCATGACCACCGGCTCACCTGCTGGGAGCACCATGAACCGCCGGCGCGCGTCGAGCATCAAGCCACGTCTTTTGGCAACCGTGGCGGTGTTGATGAATGACCCGAATGGCGCGATGAGTCTTTCGGCTCAAAACCTTCGTTCTGTCCTCGATGGGGTTGCCGTTCGTCTTGATGAAAGCCGCGAAATTTCCCGCTATATGATCGGTCTCTTGGTCTTTTTGGGCTTGTTGGGCACTTTTTGGGGATTGCTAACCACGGTTTCTTCCGTAGGCCAAGTGGTCAGCGGTATAGACACCTCCACCAGCAATTTTGACGCGATGATGGCGGAATTGAAATCTGGCCTCAATGCGCCTATCGCCGGCATGGCAACGGCGTTTTCGTCATCGCTCTTTGGGCTGGCGGGTTCGCTGATCATCGGCTTTCTGGATTTGCAATTGGGGCAAGCATCTGGTCGGTTTTTCAATGATGTTGAAGATTGGCTGTCAAAATCCATCCATTTTGACATGGTGCAAGAAAAAGGCTTTCGCGCCACCTCCAGCCCTGAATTCATCACAGGTTTATCAGAAGCCGCCGCCAATAAGATGCAAGAATTGGCGCGCACCGTTGCTGCTGGTGAGAAAGAACGCGCCGAATTAAGCCATCATTTGCGGCAACTGACCGCAACCTTGACCAAACTCCATGATGGCCTCAGCCGTGATGCTTTGATGGCAGAAAACATCGCCAATCTTGAAGCATCGTTGCAGAATCTGGCGCGGGAAATGAAAGAAGATCGAGCCGAGATGAACGATACGATTAAAATGGAATTGCGGGCTTTGTCTGAAGCCCTGCTGGCGGCAAATAAGAAAGGCTAATCATGGCTCTCGCCCGACGATCATCAACACGCGGCGCCGAAAGTTTCATTTGGCCTGGATTTGTCGATGCCTTAGCAACCCTGCTGATGGTCATCATCTTCGTGCTGATGGTGTTTTTTCTGATCCAGATTAACCTGACCTTGAGGGTTTCTGGGCAAGATCAAACCTTATCGCAATTGCGTGCCGAATTGGCTGAATTAGGCGATTTGCTAAATCTTGAACGGCAAGCCAATGATGAACTGACGTTGGGGTATCAGCAATTAACCCTGGCGCTGGATGATTCAAAAACCGCCATCACTGGCCTTGAAGCCAATATCGCAACCCTTGAAAGCAACCTCGCCTCGGTCACCACCGAAAAACTGAGCCTTGAAGAAGCCCTGATTGCAGTGACCAGTCGTGCGGATCTCGCCGAAGCGGCGCGGGATGAAGCGGCTGATAAAAACATCAGCCTTGAAGAAGCGCTGAAAGCTGCCCTTGGACGCGCTGACCAAGCCGAGACCG
>CAYNQW010000064.1:0-9093 GCA_964399415.1 uncultured Hyphomicrobiales bacterium | reverse complement strand
AAATAAGTTCTTATGACCCCGCACACTATTTTTGTGTTTTTGTCGTTTGGGTCACGACCCCCACACGTCAGTGTACGATTGGGGGGTTGACACGGTCTATGACCCCCACACGGGTTGTGCAAATCGACAGAAAATGGTCTCAAAAACATAGCAATGTGTTCACAAAAAGCACTTTTTTCGAGGTGAAAAGGGGGCTTTACACGAGTCTATTTCTGTGTCATAACAATCATGCAAGTCACTGTTTAGACTGTGATTTTTAGAATACGCACTCACCCTGAAACCGCACGATTTTGAGCGGCTGGGGGTGTGGGGGTCGTGGGTTCAAATCCCGCCACTCCGACCATTTAATAACGATTGGCTCTCCCTTCACCATGAAACCTTTTGACTACTTGCTCTATGCAGCCGTCATTTTTGGATGGTCAACCAGTTGGTTGCCGTTGAAGTGGCAATTGGGGGTGGTGGCGCCCGAAGTTTCAATCTTCTGGCGGTTTTTGATGGCATCGGTGGTGATGTTTTTGCTCACCAAACTGGCCACCAAAGAGCGGTTGTGGCTTCCGTGGCGTGATCATTTATGGATTATGCCCATGGGGGTATGTCTATTTAGCCTTAATTTTACGCTGTTTTATTACGGTGGGTTGAATTCTACTTCAGGCTTGTTGGCAGTGGTTTTTTCCACGGCTTCACTCATTAATATCTTCTTGGTGTCCATCTTACAGCGGCAAATGCCAAAATGGGTGCATATCCTTGCCGCGCTGATTGGCTTTGTCGGCGTCGGGTTGATCTACAGCCCAATGCTCATCTCGAACGCAAATGGGCTAACTGGATTATTGCTTTGCTTGGGCGGAACCATGGTCTTCTGCACGGGCAATATGGTGTCTTCCCGCAATCAGAAACACGGCTTACCGGTAATGGCCACCACCAGTTGGGGGATGCTTTATGGCGTGATTGTGCTGGGTATTGTCAGTTTGGCGCGAGGTCACGCCTTCGCCATAGAATGGACAGAGCATTATATAGGTGGGCTTTTTTGGCTGTCATTGATATCGAGCGTGATGGCCTTTACCGCTTATCTGACGTTGCTGGGCCGCATTGGCCCCGGGCGTGCAGGATACGCCACGGTTATCTTCCCCGTGGGGGCGCTTTTAATTTCAACCTTTTTTGAATCCTATCAATGGACGCCGGTTGCGTTTGTCGGATTGGTCTTTGTGTTGACAGGGAATATCTTAATGGTGCGAAGCCGCTAGGCCATTTATCCCAAGGCCATGGTGAGCAATGATAGACTGGCCAACGCGGTCAGGCAATGCCGCAAGCGCATATACCATCTTGGCAGGAAGCCATCGCGGGTGGCCTTAAGATCAACAGCCCATAAAATCAATAAAGCAATGATCAAAAGAGGCGCGCGAAAAGGCGGCGCAAGCCATAACACAGGCGCCATCATCAGCGCTGGGATAACCGACCAAATCATCAACCAAGGCTGATGGTCAATCAACGCTCGTCCCCAATGCACCGCGCCAATAAAACAGACGATCAGCCCTCCATAAAGGGTGCCAAAAGACAGGGCGTAGATTCTCGTCATTGGATCGCCAAACGCAAAAAGAAGCGCTGATCCAACAAAAGGAATCACGCCGCCCCATCCTAAAATGAGAGCGATGCCAGGGGCTTTATCGGACATTAGCCCGTAACAGCCGAAAGACCAGCGGCTTCGATGCCAGCAACCACCGCCGCTTCATCATTGTCGGAAGTATCACCAGAAATCCCAACAGCGCCGATCAGCGTGTCGCCATCCATCACCAAACAACCGCCAGGGACGGGGACGAAATCACCACCGGCAAGGCCATTAATGGCCGACACAAAATATGCTTGTTGTTCAGCGCGATTCATCAAAGCGCGTGTGCCCATGCCCAATTGGATCGCGGCATTGGCCTTACCATGTGCAATCTGCGCGCGCATAATGCTAACGCCGTCTTCGGATTGCGCGGCGACAAGACTAGCGCGAGCATCAAGAACGATGACGCTAACTGGCTTTAGATTGAGGTCACGAGCTTTAGCTAGCGCGGCGGTGATGATTTGATTGGCTTGGTTCAAAGAAAGGGACATGGGTGTCTCCTATGGTCATGAGTCTGAATATGGCCAAGTCTTAGCCGTTTCACTGTCTGAGCGCAATTGCTTTCAGGCTTGAAAATGCTTATGGTCACGTCATGGAAACGTATATTTATAAAATCTGTCCTGCTGACCTTTGGGAAAAGGCCGCTTCAAAAGGTGTTTTCAAGGGCGCAGGAATTGACCTTGCTGACGGGTATATTCACTTTTCCACCGCGGATCAGGTGGCGGAAACCGCAGATTTGCATTTCAGCGGCCTCGAAGACTTGGTGCTGGTAAAAGTTAATACCGAAACGCTGGATGTCAAATGGGAAGCCTCCCGTGGCGGTAAGTTATTTCCCCATCTTTACGTTGATTTGGCTATGGATTCGGTTATTCAGGTTGTGCCGATGCCCCTTGATGAACAAGGGCTTCATATTTTTCCGCATGAAATCACGCCAAGGCATAAAAAATAATAGAAAACACTTTTGACGAAAGCCTCAGTCCTGCTATAAGACTGGCACAGCATATGCGGCTGTGGTGAAATTGGTAGACACGCCAGATTTAGGTTCTGGTGTCGAGAGACGTGGGGGTTCAAGTCCCTCCAGCCGCACCATTCTTTTATATTTAATTTCAAAATCTGTGATTTATGCCCGCATCCTGCATGATCTTGTTGGCTGTGTGACGGCTTTTGGTGTTTTTAGGGACAAGCACTGTTACTCCATGTTTATTGCTCCAAAGTTCATGTGAGCCTTTGGTGTTCCTCAAGTAAGAAAAGTCATTCCTTTTGAGTTTTGCAATGATGCTTTTATAAAACCCTTTAGGCATTACTCATATGGCCTGAGTTTGGGGTTTTTTATCCTCAGTTTGGAAATGAATAAAAGGGATCAAATCTTTGATCGGATTGTTGAGCACATCAAGTTCGGATAAATGGTTGGCAATAATCAAATCTACAGCGCATTCTTTGGCTATTTCGTAGATTTCATCTACGGTTTCGGCCTCTATGTTGAGGCCAATGATATTACTCGCTGAGACATATACTTTTGCTTCATCGTCCCAAACTGGCCGAATGTAAAAAAGCATATTGGGTTTCCTCCGTTTTTTATTCATAAGAAAACCTACTGTCGATTTTGAAATACACTGATTAATGAAACCCTGACGGAATTTGTCATAAAGTCAATGGTCATCAATAAAATACTATAAAATAGAAATGCGCCTAGATTGTGTCTGCGTGTTTTGAATTTTGAACTTTGAACTTTGAACTTGCTATCCCTCGTCTTAGCCTTAATTTAAGACAACCTTATTCGCTTTAATGAAGATGGATGCTCAGATGGCGCGTAACTTTTCTCTTCCTGGTCGTTCGGCGGTTCGTGCGAAGAACGGCATGATCTCTACCTCGCACCCTTTGGCGACAGCCGCAGGGTTGAAAACATTGACAGATGGCGGATCAGCGATTGACGCGGCAATTTGCGCGGCGGCGATGTTGTCGGTGGCTGAACCGCAAATGACAGGTATCGGCGGTGATTGTTTTGCTTTGGTGTCCAAAGAAGGCTCGACGGAGATCATCGCCATTAATGGTTCAGGCAAAGCCCCAGCGGCGGCATCGGTTGACGCCATCAAAGCCCAGGGGCTTGATGAAATCCCTCGCCATAGCCCTCATGCCGTGACCATTCCTGGTGCTATTGATGCGTGGTGGCAATTGCATAACCGCTTTGGCAAACAAGATTGGGATAAAGTCTTGTGGCCAGCCATGGCCTATGCCACGGATGGGTTGGCGGTTCATGATCGCGTGGCGCGGGATTGGGCGCTTCATGTATCTAATGTTGCTGAAGATGAAGATGCCCGTGAGCAATTTCTTAAAGATGGCGCCGCTTACGAGGCCGGGGATATTTTCAATCAACCTAAACTAGCCGAAGCCTTTAAGGTCATTATGAAAGAAGGCCGTGATGGATTTTATAAAGGCGCGGTGGCTGAAGATATGGTTAGCAAATTAAATCGCATTGGCGGTTTCCATACGGAAGATGATTTCGCCCAACATCAAGGCCAATTTGTTCAGCCGATTTCCGCGGATTATATGGGGCATACCATTTGGGAATGCCCGCCTAATGGTCAGGGTGTGGCGGCATTGTTGCTGATTAAGATCATCGAACAGTTTGATTTAACCGCCATGACTGAAGTCGATCGGGTTCATGTTTTGGCGGAAGCGGCAAAAATTGCATATCATATGCGTGATACCTATGTCGCTGATCCTGATGTTGAAGAGGTGCCTGTGGATTGGTTGTTGGCTGATTCGCAAATTAAAAACTTCGCCAGCATGATCGATATGACCAAAGCGCAACATTTTGGTCCATCGGATTTTCCGACTCACGCTCATACCATTTACTTGGCTGCTGTAGATAAAGATGGCACGGCGATCTCGCTTATTAATTCTATTTTTGATGATTTTGGATCAGGGATTTCAACCCCTGAATATGGCGTCTTGTTCCAATCACGAGGCCGAGCCTTCCGCATTGACGAGCATCACCCCAATCGGATTAAAGGCGGCAAACGCCCTTTGCACACCATCATCCCTGGCATGATCACCAAAGGCAAGGAGCTGATTGGTCCTTTTGGAGTGATGGGCGGGCAATATCAAGCGGCAGGCCATGCCATGCTGATGTCGAACCTTTTTGCCCATGGCATGAATCCGCAACAAGCGTTGGACGCCGCGCGCAGTTTTGCCACATCAGGTCTGTTGCAATTGGAAGGCCGTTATAGTGCTGAAGTTGCCGAAGCGTTGAAAAATCGCGGCCATGCTCTGGACTATCCTTCAAGCCCAATTGGGGGAGGTCAGGCAATTTTGAGAGACTTAAGCACCGGCTATTACACGGCAGGGTCAGACCCGCGCAAAGATGGGATGGCGGCAGGTTTTTAATGGGTAAATCGGCCTTGCTTTTGTCTTTTGACAAAATATTTATCTATTAGGCTGTTTACACTCATTCAAAAGTACGCTTAATTAAGAATTCAATAATTTCTGGAGGAACACATGAAATTCAATGCTATTAAACAGATTGCTGTTTCAGCTGCTGTTGTGGCGTCTTTGGGGATTGCAGGCTCTGCGCTTGCAAAAGTTGAAGGCGATACAATTACGCTCGGCTCATCAATCTCTCTAACAGGTAAGTATGCGACCAACGGTTTGCATACCCAGCGTGGTTATGACTACGCGGTTAAAGTGATCAATGATGCTGGTGGCGTTAAAGTTGGCGGCAAGTCCTATAAACTTGCGGTTAAATATTATGACGATGAATCTACCCCTGCTCGTGGTGCTCAGTTGGCTGAACGCTTGATCCAGCAGGATGGTGTTGAATATATGCTTGGCCCATACTCTTCAGGGATGACGAAGGCGATCGCGCCTGTGTCTGAAAAGTTTGGTGTGCCGATGGTTGAAGCCGAAGGTGCTTCACGGTCGCTGTTCACCCAAGGCTATAAGTATCTGTTCGCGGTGCTTTCAACCACCGACCTTTACTTGCCACAAGCCATCGACATGGCGGCTGAAAGCGTAAGCGATCCAAGCAAACTGCGTGTTGCGGTTGCTTTTGAAGCTGATCCTTTCACCACTGACATTCGTGCCGGTGTTCTCGACAAATTGGCTGAATACAACATGCAAGTGATCGTTGACGATCAATTGCCTGCTGACCTTTCCGATATGTCAACCACATTGACTAAAGTGAAAGCGCTTAAGCCTGACATGTTGATCGTCTCCGGTCACTCCAAAGGCGCTGCAACCGCTGCTCGTCAGATTGATGAGATGAAGGTTAACGTTCCAATTATCGCAATGACACACTGTGAAGCGGCTAAGGTTCAGGAAAAATTCCCGAATGCTGCAACTGGTATTCTTTGCCCAACTCAGTGGGTGGAAAATATTTCAAAGCGTGATGCGATCTTCGGTTCAGCATCGGATTGGAATGAAGGCTTTAAGGCCGCGTATCCTTCCTATTCGTCTGTTCCATACCAAACAGCCCAAGCATCTGCTGCGGTATTGGTTTGGAAAGAAGCTTTTGAAGACGCAAACAGCTTCGACAAGGATAAAGTACGCGATGCTATTTCCGCTTTGGAAATGGAAACCTTCTACGGCAACATCAAGTTTTCACCTGAAGGCAACAACATTGCGAAGCCAATGTTCATGCGTCAGATCCAGCCAGATGGCAGCTATAAACTTGTTGAAAGCCTGTCGGATATGATTTATCCGCGCAACGTCAAGTACTAATAAATCTTGAAGTGAAGGTTGGTCATTCCAACCTTCACTTTTTTTATTCTTCTTAAATTTGGGGAAATGTAATGGACAATCTTCAGCTTTTGCTGGTGTGGGCGCCGGTTATTAACATACAACTCATACTTGAAGGCATATTCATTGGTGCAATCTTTGCGTTAAGCGCCTACGGACTCGCGTTGGTGTGGGGCGTGATGAACATCAAGAATCTTGCTCAAGGTGACTTTGTTATCGCCGGTGGATATATGGCCTTTGCGCTGAATATGTATGGTGTTCCGCTATTTCTTATTCTGCCGATCGTCGTCGTTTCTATGTTTTGTTATGGCTGGGTTGTTTATCTGCTCGTGATTAGACGAATTCTTGATCAAGATATGTTTGTCTCTTTGCTAGCGACATTTGGTTTATCTCTTTTGATGCAGCAAGTGATCAACAGAATTTTTGGTCCAGAAGTGCAAATTATTGATATGAAAATGCCTGTGTATGAAGCCTTTGATTCGATGGTTTCAATACCAACTTCTAAAATATTAGCTTTGGTGATGGCCGCTTTGATTTCGATAAGCGTGGTTATTTTCATGAAGCGTTCAAGAACAGGTCAAGCCATTCGCGCAACCGCCCAAGACCCAAGAGCGGCTCGAGTTTTAGGCATTAATATTGATCGTATTTATGCGTTCACCTTTGCGTTCAACTCAGCTTTATGCGGTGCCGCGGGCGTTTTGGTTTCGATTATTTTCGTCATCCAACCGTTTTATGGCATTACGTATTCGATGGGGTCTTTCGCCATCGTTACGGCAGCAGGGTTGGGTAATTTACCCGCTGTTATCGTGTCTGCGTTTGGCATTGGTTTGTTCACTAAATACTTTGGTTTTTTCAATTCCGCTCTTGAATATGCGGCGCCTGTTGGGGTTCTTCTTGCAGTACTCCTATGGCGACAAATTTCAATGAGTCGCAATAGGCAGGCTGTAAAATGACCATGAAAAATTCAAATTCAATCTATGTTATTTTAGGATTATTCGGGATTCTTAGCCCGTTTCTATTCCCAGCGTACACCCTATCAATCGCCTTCATGTGGGTCATGGTGTTGATGGCTTCCACTTGGGATACTCTTGGTGGACAGACAGGCTATAACTCATTGGGGAACATTACCTTCTTCGGCGTTGGTATGTATGTTTCCGCGATTGTTCAAATCTCGTTCTTCTACGAAGGCGGTGTTGCTGAATACACATCTGCCATGGGTTCCATCAAACCAGAATTTACGGTTTCTCAATACTATTGGGGTTTAATCTTAGGTATTGGGGCTGCGGGGATTGTTGCTCTTTTGTTATCAATCCTATTCAGCACCTTTATGTTTGGTTTGCGCGGCCCGTATTTTGCGATTGGCTCGCTAGGCCTTGCGATTGCCGCGGCTGAAACAACCGTGACGATTGATTATGTTGGCGGCCCTTCGGGGATATCAATGCCTCTTTTCCCAGGGGATATTGAGTTTCGATCAACATTTTTCTACTTCATTTGCTTTGCTTTAACCGTGGTTGCTCATTTCATCTTGCGTTGGCTTTATTCAACGCAATTTGGATTGGCCATCAACGCGATTCGTGACGATGAAGACAAAGCGGAAGCCATGGGTATTCCAACCCTCATTTACAAAAGAATTGGTTGGGGGATTGCTGCGTTTTTCATGGGGGCTATTGGCGCGGTGGTTGGAAATATGGTCGGCTTCATTGATAAAGAAGTGGCTTATCCAATCCCAACCTTTGGTATCTTCATGGTTGCGGCGGCACTTCTTGGCGGAAAAGGAACACTCTGGGGGCCGGTGATCGGTGCCATCTTGTTCCATGTCGTGAAGGATACGGCTTGGACCTTGCTTCTCGGCTATCAATGGATTGCCCTCGGCCTGATCCTAATCGTCAATATTGTGTATTTCCAAGAAGGGTTGATGGGCTGGTTGCAGCGTAAATTCCCTGAATTCTTTGGTATCGTAGTGGACACGTCTTCACGCGAAGAAAAAGCGGAGTCTTAAGTCATGACTAATATTATTGATGTCAAAGGCGTCTCCAAATCTTATGGCGGGGTGAAAGCCAATGTCGATATCTCGATGGCCGTAAAGGAAGGGTCAATTACCGGGATTATCGGCCCTAACGGTTGCGGTAAAACGACATTGTTTAACTCAATCGTGGGTTTCCATCCGATTGATGAAGGGTCTATCAAATTTGATGGACAGGAAATTTCAACCCTGCGTGTAGGTGAAATTGCGCGTTTAGGATTGTTGCGGACGTTCCAGCAAACCCGTATTTACGGCAAAATGAACTGTGTCGATAACATGCTGATTTCAGTGTCGCATCGCCTAGGTTCAGGCAATAAGATTTTTGGGTCTCGCCGTGGGGAAATCAATGAACGCGCTGAGCATTTGCTCGAATTCGTAGGTCTTTATTCTAAACGCAACTTGATTTCAGGTGATCTGTCCTTTGGTCAGCAAAAACTGCTGGAATTTGCCATGGCGCTGATGAATGAGCCGAAAGTGCTTTTGCTTGATGAACCAACGGCAGGGATCAACCCAACCTTGATCAACGGCTTGATTGATCGCCTGAAACGCGCCAATGAAGAACTTGGCATTACGCTTTGTGTCATTGAACACAATATGCGGGTGATCATGAATCTGGCGGAACATATCTATTGTTTATCCAACGGTCATATGCTTGCCGATGGTAAGCCAGCTGAATTGCAGAACGATCAACGTGTTATTGATGCATATCTGGGAGGCCACTAATGGCTGA
>CAYNQW010000063.1:0-9261 GCA_964399415.1 uncultured Hyphomicrobiales bacterium | reverse complement strand
AGCATCTGCTGTTTGGCGTGCGGCAATTCAATCTCAATAAACCGTTGCCATGGCGACGCGCCGGAAATGCTCGCCACTTCGTGCAGGTCTTGAGGCACTTGCCTCAGCCCCAAAATCACGTTGCGGGTGATCGGCGGCGCGGCGTAAATCATCGAGGCCAGCACCCCGGGAACAGGACCAAAGCCAAACAGCACCACCAATGGCGCTAAATAGGCAAAGGTGGGGATCGTCTGCATCAAATCGAGCGCCGGCATCAACACGGCATGAGCGCGGCGGGATTTCGCCCCCAAGACGCCCAGACCAAATCCTAGCATCAAGGCAAGCGGAACCGATAAGCCAACCATCGCCAGCGTATTCATGGATTTAATCCAATGCCCAGAGAGCGCCATATATAAAACCGACAGCCCGCAAAATATCGCTAACGTCATGGATTTCACCCGAAGGCCAATCAGCGCGACCAATGCCACCAACATGATCCAAGGCATCGTATGAAGGATGGTCTGTAACCCGCGAACACCAAAATCCACCCCGCTTGCGATTACCCGCAAACCAGGCTTAAACACCTCAAGAAATGATTTGATCCCCAGATTAATAGCATCGGCCATAAAACTGGACGCTGCCAAAGGCGCCGCCACAAAGGAGGAAAGCATATCCGGCCATACCACCATCGCAGTCGCCAGCATCATCACCAAGATCGCCATGAATTTTTGGGGCATATGTATAGGCAAAGGACGTTTCCTTTCGATCACGAAACCATTTCAACCGCGTTAATAATATCTTGTCGGCTAACTTTTCCCAACAGGCGCTCATCATCCATCACCGCGATGGTATCATTGCCGCCGGTTAATGCCAGCATCGCTGTTTCAAGTGGTGTTGACGCCGCCATCATTAGGGCTTTGCTCGGCTTACGTTTGGTTGCCGTCATAATATCAGCCAAGGTCAAGACTTGCAGTCTTGGCACATCTTCGACAAAAGCGCGGACGTAACCATCCACGGGATGAAGCAACAATTCAGCGGCTGTGCCTTTTTGAATGATCTTGCCATCCCGCATAATGGCGATGGTATCGGCCAATTTAACCGCTTCGGCAAAATCATGGGTGATGAAGACGATGGATTTCTTCAAGCGCGACTGCAATTCCAGCAACTCGTCTTGCAATTGCCGCCGGATCAACGGATCCAACGCGCTAAACGGTTCGTCCAACAACCAGACTTCAGGATCAACCGCCAGCGAACGTGCAATGCCAACCCGTTGCTGTTGCCCGCCAGACAATTCATGGGGATAGGCATCCCCTCGCCCCTCCAGCCCCACCAGTTTCAGCATCTCTTCGGCTTTTTCATGGCGTGATGCGGCGGCTTCACCGCGCATCTTGAGAGGGAAAGCAATATTCTGAAGCGCCGTAAAATGCGGCACCAATCCAAAATTCTGAAACACCATGCCTATTTTTCGGCGGCGAATTTCGATCAATTCCGCTTCCGACATGGCGGTGAGGTCTTCACCATCAAGGAATACTTGACCAATGCTCGGGCGATGCAATTGTGCAATGCTCCTCAGCACGGTTGATTTTCCAGACCCCGACAGCCCCATGATGACGAACAATTCGCCGGGAGCCACGGTGAAATTCACATCACTCGCCCCAACAATACCGCCATGGTCATGCGCATCCTTGATGATGCTCTCATGATCGGTCTGTGCAGGGTCGATGGATTTTGCGGCAGCCTCAGCGTCTTCACCAAAAATTTTCCAAAGCGAGCGGCATTCAAGTTTAAGGCTATTGGCCGGGTTAGATTTTCTGGATGATGCGCGTGGGCGGATATCAGATGATGATGGCATAACAAAAAAGAGTTGGGGCAATCCTAAGACCGCCCCAACCATCATTCCTATCCGATTACATTGCTTTTGCTTTTGCAATCATGGCGTCAATTTCGCCAGATTTGCTGTCGACAAAAGCCGCAACCACTTTTTTGATGTCTTCGCCACGGCTATCAACCGCCGCCATCATGTTTTGCTGATCACCAGCGTCCAACTCATACATTTTCAAGAGTTGTTCCGCCAAAGGCCATTTGTCGCCCATGCCAGCCCACGTAACCTTAAAGATGCGGGTTGGGCTAAAGTCACAGTCACCAGTGGCGCTTTTATTCACCCCCCAAGACGCGTCGCTATAGCATTCATCGGTACCAGCAGGCAGAGCCACCCATTCCGTCTCATATTCTGACAACGCCCAATGCGGCTGCCAACAGGTCATCAGCAATGGTGATTTCTTGGCAATTGAGGCTTCTAATTCCGTGATCAATGCGCCTTCTGATCCAGCAGGAACAGCCGTGAAACTCATGCCCATGGCTTCAAAGCGATCCTTGCCGGGTGAACCCCAATCCGCGGGGTAATCCAGCAAACGGCCATTCGGCAATGTTTCCACTGATGCGAATTTATCCGCGCAAGCGTTCAGCGCTTCCCAATCCGGCAGACCGGGGCAAAGTTCTTTCATATGGACGGGATACAGCACGCCTTCCCGCGCGGCGAGGCCAAGATCACCAATATCAACAACCTTGCCAGCCGCTTCAGCTTCGGTGAACTGACCCGGCGCGTTAGAAGTCCAAATCTCAAGCGTTGCGTGCAGATCACCTTCACCCATGGCAATAAATTGCGGCCCGTAGCCAGCGGTCACCAACTCCACCTTATAGCCTGCGCGTTCTAAGATGGCGCCAGCCACATGGGTTGTCAGATGTTGCCCTGTCCATTCGTTGACAGCCAATTTAATGGTCTCGCCTGAAGCTCCCATTTCAAGAGCCGATGCGCCAGAGGTTGAAATGACGGTTGCGCCGATCATCCCCAAAGTCGCCTTGAAAAATTTATTCATTTATTCCTCCCAGATTTTCTTAATTAATAATTTATCTTCACTAAGATTTTGCCGCTTGGCAAGTCTCGAAGACTATAATTTACAAATCGAAAAATTGATGGACATCAAAAAACAAATTGGGGCATGCTTTGAGGGCAATAGATTTTGTTCAAATTGAAGACACAAAAGACCCGATGGATGAACATTAAGTCTCATGAAAATATAAAGAGTCTATGATGGACGACATTAAATTAAGCAAACCCCACCATCCTGCTTCCAGCCTTTTTAAGGGGTGGCATGATGAACCTGCCAAATCCTTATCCATGCATAAAAATGCTTATATTGATCCACGTTGGCTCAAGGTTGATCAGCGTGAAATCTTTCATAAGTCTTGGCAATTTCTTTGCCATGAAGAAAATTTGCGCGAAAACGGCAGTTACGTCACCACCTCAATTCAAGGCCAGAGCATCGTGGCCATCCGTGATCGCGAGGGGGTGTTGCGCGCCTTTTATAATGTTTGCAAACACCGTGGCCATGAATTGTTGAGCGGAAGCGGAAAAACAAAGCGGGTGATATGCCCCTATCATTCATGGTCGTATGATTTGGATGGTCAGTTCTTAGAAGCGCGGCAATCGCAATTTATAGATCATTTTAACAAAAAAGATTTCTGCCTCGACCAAGTGAAGATCGAAGTCTTCTGCCATATGGTGTTTGTCAATCTTGATCCAAAAGCCGAGCCTTTAGCCGAGCAATCCGGTGATCTGGCGCAGGAAGTGATGAAATATGCTCCTGATTTGGCTCGATTAACCTTTGCCCATCGCCTGACCTATACCATCAAAGCCAATTGGAAATCGGTGGTGGATAATTTCCTCGAATGTTACCATTGCCCAGTTGCTCACCGTGATTTCTGCACCTTGATTGAAATGGACACTTATAAAGTGACCACCCATGGCATTTATTCCAGCCATATGGCAAAAGCCGGCCGAAGTGACAACAAAGCTTACAGCACCGACAGCGCGAGCGTAACCGATCATGCGGTGTGGTTCTTATGGCCGAACACCACCTTGATGCGCTATCCGGGTCGTGGCAATTTCATGATTTGGCGTTTCATGCCTGTTGGCCCTGAAGAAACCTATGAAGAATTTGATTTCTTCTTTGAAGACGACACGCCTATCCCCGAAGAAGTGGAAGCGATTAAATTTATCGACGACATCCTGCAACCTGAAGATATTGGTCTTGTGGAAAGCGTCCAAAGAGGCATGCAAACCCCGGCCTATCAGCAAGGCCGCTATATGGTTGACCCTGATGGCTCTGGCTTAAGCGAACACGCGGTGCATCATTTCCACAGCCTGGTGCGTAAGGCATATATGGGATCAAATCACGATGACTAACCTGCCTTTACAAAATCGAGTGGCGTTAGTCACTGGCGGAACAGGCGGCATCGGCACCGCCATTTGCAAACGCTTATCCAAAGAAGGAGCGGTGGTCATTGCCGCTGATCGCCACGCCCCCACCGTCGAATTGCCCGATGGCATCTTTTTCCATGAACTGGATGTGACAAATGAAGATAGCGTAACAACAATGATGGATTCCATCGAGTATAATCAGGGTCAGATTGATATTCTGGTCAATGCCGCAGGGATTGAAATTGAAAAAACCATCGAAGACACCAGTCTTGATGATTGGAACCGCATTTTTGCCGTTAACGTGACCGGAACGTTTTTGGTGTCAAAATATGCCTTGCCGCTCATCCGTAAAACTGGCGCGGGCTCGATCATCAATTTTGGGTCTTACGATGGATTTATTGCCGATCCCCAACTGGCCGCTTATTGCGCGACAAAGGGCGCGGTTCATGCGCTGACCCGAGCCATGGCTTGCGATCACGGCCCTGAAAATATTCGCGTTAATGCGATTTGCCCAGGCTATATCGACACCCCGATGTTGCAAAGTTTCTTTGGCGATAGCGGCGATATTGAAAGCCTTCAACAAGCGGTGCGTGATGTTCATCCGATGCGCCGATATGGAACTCCTGATGACATTGCTGGTTTGGTCAATTGGCTGGCGGGTGATGAAGCGCGATATGCCTCGGGTCAACTCTGGGTGCTGGATGGCGGCTTGACCGCGCAAGTGCAACAAATGAGGCTATAATTTTAGAAGAGGTTTGACATGGCCAAAGCAAAATCAGTAATCATCACTTGCGCCGTGACTGGCGGGATTCATACCCCCACCATGTCACCGCATCTGCCAATCACGCCTCAGCAAATCGCCTCAGAAGCCATCGCAGCGTCTGAAGCCGGCGCGTCAATTATTCACCTTCATGCTCGCAATGCTGAAGACGGACGCCCTGCCCATGATCCCGATGTGTTTATGGAATTTCTGCCCGTCATTAAACAAAGCACCAATGCTGTGGTGAATATCTCCACCGGCGGCGGTCTTGGCATGACCTTAGATCAACGACTGGCGGCGGCGCGTCGTGCCAGCCCTGAAATGGCTAGCCTTAATATGGGTTCATTGAATTTTGGCCTTTTCCCATTGCTTGATAAGTACAAAACCTTCAAGCATGAGTGGGAACCAGAATTTCTAGCCATGACAAATGACTTTATTTTCAAAAACACCTTCAAAGATATAGAATATGTTCTCAAGGATTTAGGCGAAGGTCATGGGACAAAATTTGAGATGGAATGTTATGACCTTGGCCATCTCTATAACGTCGCGCATTTTGTCGATCGCGGGTTGATCAAACCTCCGTTTTTTCTGCAATTAATCTATGGGATTCTTGGTGGTGCTGGGGCAGAAATTGATAACCTTGTTCATATGAATAGCGTCGCCGATCGGTTGTTTGGCGATGATTATGAATGGTCGGTATTAGCGGCGGGGAAAAATCAAATGGGATTTGCGTCTACCGCTGGCCTTTTGGGAGGCAATGTTCGGGTTGGGCTTGAAGACAGCCTCTATATTGGCCGTGGTCAATTGGCCGAAAGCAACGCCGATCAAGTGGCCAAAATCAAACGCATCGTTGAAGACTTATCGCTCACGGTGGCCACGCCAGATGAAGCACGCCAACGCTTAGCGCTTAAGGGCGGCGATCAAGTCGGGTTCTAAACAAAATCAAAGGGGGAAAACATGGCCTATGATACAAAATTTTTGATTAACGGCGAATTGGTCGGCGGCACAGGTGAAGCCGTGCCTGTTCTTAATCCTGCCACAGGCAAAGAGATTTGCAGCATCAACGAAGCCTCAGCCGATCAAGTCGATGCGGCGGTGCGGGCGTCACAAGAAGCCTTTGAAGGATTTGCCCGCAAAACTCCGGCAGAACGATCCGGGCTGTTGCTAGAGGTTGCCAATCGCCTTGAGGCCGATATGGAAGCCTTTGCTGCTTTAGAAAGCCTCGATACCGGCAAACCCATAGCGGCGGCGCGCGATGAAATGGGCGCTTGCGTTGATCTCTTTCGCTTTATGGCTGGGGCGGTTCGCAATATGAGCGGCATCGCCGCAGGCGAATATATGGAAGGGTTCACATCCATGATCCGCCGTGATCCGGTGGGCGTCGTGGCAAGCATCAGCCCATGGAATTATCCCTTGATGATGGCCGTTTGGAAATTGGCGCCGCCGCTTGCGACGGGATGCACGATGGTGCTGAAGCCATCGGAATTGACGCCGCTAACCACCCTCAAAATGGTGAATATCTTAGCGGATATTTACCCCAAAGGCGTGGTCAACATTATTTCTGGTCGCGGGCAAACCACGGGGGATCGGCTGATTAATCATGATGGGATAGAGTTTATTTCGCTCACCGGCTCTATTCGCACCGCTTCTCGCGTGCTTGAAGCGGCGTCTAAAACCATTAAAAACACGCATCTTGAACTGGGGGGCAAAGCCCCGGTGATCATTTATGATGATGCTGATGTCGCCAATGTTATTGAGAACCTAAAAATGTTCTCCTTTTATAACGCCGGTCAGGATTGCACCCAGCCTTGCCGGTATTATGTCGCTGATCGCATCTATGACAATTTTGTTGCGGATATGGCATCGGCTGTGGGGTCGATCAAAACAGGTCAACCCAATGCGGATGATACGGAAATGGGCCCCATCATTACCGCCGATCAATTTAAGCGGGTTTCGGCTGTTCTGGATGACGTGTCTGCCAATAAGCATCTTGAAGTGCTGACCGGCGGCAAAGCCATGCAAGGCCAAGGGGGTAGCGGCTTCTTCATTGAGCCAACATTGATCGCCAACGCCAATCAAAGCGATATGGTCGTCCAAGAGGAAATCTTTGGGCCTGTGGTCACCGCCACGCGGTTCAACGATGTCGATCAAGCGATTGCTTGGGCGAATGATACGCGTTATGGGCTTTCGGCTTCTGTTTGGACGGAAAATGTTGGCCGCGCTATGCAAACCGTGGCGCGCTTGCGTTATGGCATCACTTGGGTGAACACGCATTTGGTAGGCGTTTCTGAAATGCCTCATGGCGGCATGAAATCCTCAGGATATGGCAAAGATATGTCCATCTACGCGCTCGAAGATTACACGGTGCCACGGCATATTATGATTGCTCATTAGAGGGGCGGTCGGATGGCTCATCTGAAAGGTCGGGTGGCGCTCGTCACCGGGGGCAGTAGAGGGATTGGCGCGGCGATTGTTCAATCGCTTGTGGATCATGATGCTGTTGTGATCACCTGCGGTCGTGGCGATCGCCCTGCCCGTCTTCCAGCCTCGGTCGATTGGTTGTCGCTTGATGTCAGCCAATCGGATCAAGTGGAGATGATCAAAGAACACATTGAAAACCGCTATGGCAGGCTTGATTGCCTTGTGAACAACGCCGGCGTGCAGGTGGAAAAAACCATCACCGAAAGCAGCGATGACGATTGGGATATGGTCATGGGCATAAACGCCAAAGGGGTGTTTTTGATGTGCCGTGCCTTCATCCCAATGATGACAGCATCCGGCGGCGGGGCGATTGTCAATATCGGCTCTATTTCTGGCCATCACGCGGATCCGTCCATGGCTCTTTACAATGCGTCAAAAGCATTTGTCCATGGCTTAACGCGATCCATTGCTATTGATCATGGCAAGGATGGGATCCGATGCAACGCGATTTGCCCAGGCTGGATTATGACCGGCATGGCGGACGCGGCTTTTGATCTGGCAAAAGACCCAAAACGTGCCAAAACCGATGCCTTGGCGCGGCATGCCGCTGGCCGATTTGGTGACCCGCAAGATATCGCCAATGCTACGCTTTACCTGCTTTCAGATGAAGCCTCGTTTGTCACAGGCCAAACCTTAACCGTTGATGGCGGCCTTGTTGCCGCTTCGCCGTTGCAACCTGGCCTGTTTTAGGTCAATGATTGAAATGAGACTTCCATGACACGCTCTACCCCTCACCCATCATCAATTCAAACCATTGGCATCGTTGGTTCCGGCGTGATTGGCGCCAGTTGGAGCGCGCTGTTTCTCGCCGCGGGGCATGACGTGGTCAATTACGACCCTGACCCAGACAATAAAAGCAAAACCAATGCTTACATTGCCCAAGCGTGGAAAAGCCTAGAAGAATTAAACTTGGTGACAGCAAAGGCTTCGCCTTCGCGCATTCGTTATGTGGATTCTGCCGCTGATGCGGTGAAAGACGCTGATTTTATCCAAGAAAGCGTGCCAGAACGCCTTGAGATTAAACTCAAAACCTATCAAGACATTGAACCAGCCCTCCAAAACGGCACGATCGTTGCCACCAGTTCATCTGGGTTATTGCTCAATGATTTGCAGCAAGGCTGGACAGATCCTTCTCGCTTGATACTTGGCCATCCTTTTAACCCGCCGCATCTGATTCCATTGGTGGAATTGCTGGGCAATGATAAAACCGCAGATGGAGTGCTGGATAGTGCCGCCGCCTTATATGAAGATTGCGGCAAAGAGACGATCCGTGTGCTCAAGGAAGTGCCTGCTCATGTTGCCAATCGTTTGCAAGCCGCGCTCTGGCGTGAGGCCATCTCACTGGTGGCACAAGGCGTGGCAAGCGTCGAAGATGTTGACAAGGCCGTGACGGCAGGCCCCGGATTGCGCTGGTCGGTGATGGGGCCGCATATGCTGTTCAGCCTAGGGTCTGGCGGCGGCGGCATTGATACCTTCTGCGAACGTTTTGGCCCTAGTTTTAAGACATGGTGGGCAAGCATGGACACCCCAGAACTCACGCCTGAAGTCATCGCCATGCTCAAACAAGGCATCACCGAAGAAGAAGATGGCCGTGATTTTAATGCACTTGCCGCCGAACGCGACGCCAAACTCATCGCCGCCCAAAAGGCCTTTAAGGCGTTGAAAGGATAAAATCTACCAATCAACCCGCAAGGTTTATTGGCGTTGGGTTTTTACTGACCAAACAAGGTCTTCGCCGCGGCAACACGGGCGATGTTATCGTCTGCAACGCTTCCATCGG